>JBEKIN010000059.1:0-17350 GCA_050011735.1 Acidobacteriaceae bacterium
CGCGAGCCGACGCATGCGGCACCACCGGCTCCTCTTCATACGGCGCAAGCCGGGCTGGATCGAAATCCGCGCCCTCACTCACAAAATCGTCGCCGCTCTCGTCGTGCGTCAGCGCCAGATGCCCCTGTGTTGCGTTGCCGAAATCGAAGCTCGTGTCCGCATCCGCCACCGCCAAATCAGCAGCAGTCTCCGGAGCAACATCCGCAGCCAGTTTCCTCGCAAATTCCGCCAACATCATCGCCCGCGCATCCCCGATGATCCTCTGAAACCCATCCAGAGCCGCCAGCGACCGCTGCGGCAGCAGCTGCTGATCGAGCGCCCGGTCGATCGCCGTCCACACACTCGACCCCGTCTCCAGCGCAATCCGCTCCAGCGTCTCCATCGTCGTTTTGCCGATGCCCCGCGCCGGCACGTTCACCACCCGCTGCAGCGCAATCGAGTCGTGCGGATTCTGCACCAGCTTCAGATAACTCAGCAGATCCTTGATCTCCGCCCGCTCATAGAACGAGAACCCGCCCACCATCGTGTAGGCGATGTTGTACCGCCGCATCGCCTCTTCCACCAGCCGCGACTGCGAGTTCGTCCGGTACAGCACCGCGCATTTCGCCGCGTCCTGCTCCTCGCCCGCCTTCCGTAAATATTTCTGGATCGTATCCGCGATGAACAGCGCCTCGTTCTCCCCATCCGGCGCTTCGTAGTATCCGATCAGCGCGCCGCCCTCGCGCGATGTCCAAAGCCGCTTGCCCTTCCGCATGGCGTTGCGCGCCACCACCGCCGATGCCGCCTCCAGGATAATCTGCGTCGACCGGTAATTCTGCTCCAGCCGCACCGTCTTCGCGCCGGGAAAATCCTTCTCAAACTCCAGGATGTTGCGAATGTCCGCGCCCCGCCACGAATAAATGCTCTGATCCTCGTCGCCTACCACGCAGACGTTCTTGTCCTCGCCCGCCAGCAGCTTCATCAGCTCGTACTGCGGCCGATTCGTATCCTGATACTCGTCGATCAGCAGCCACCGATAGCGCCGGTTGTACCGCTCCCGCACCTCCGACGAAACCTTCAGCACCCGCACCGCTTCGAGCAGCAAATCGTCGAAGTCCAGCGCGTTCGCTTTGCGCAGCTCCTTCCGGTACCCCTCGAAAATGTGCGCGACCCGCTCGCTCATCGGATCCGCGGACTGCAGGTAGTATTCCTGCGGATCGATCATGTGGTTCTTCGCCCACGAAATCTTCGACAGCACCACCCGAGGCGTCAGCTGCTTATCGTCCAGCCCCATCCGCCGCATCACCGCCTTCACCACCGCCTGCTGATCAGCCTCGTCGTAAATGGCAAAGGATCGGGTCAGCCCCTCGTTGTTCACGCGCAAGGCTTCGATGTCCCGCCGCAGCAGCCGCACGCAGAACGAATGAAACGTCGAAATCAGCGGCTTCGCCAGCGAAGCGTGCCCCATCAGCCGCTCCACGCGCTCCGCCATCTCACCCGCCGCCTTGTTGGTGAACGTCACCGCCAGAATCGAATCCGGCGCGACCCCGCGCTGCTCGACCAGAGACGCGATCCGGTGCGTGATCACCCGCGTCTTCCCCGACCCCGCGCCGGCCAGGATGAGCACCGGCCCATCGATCGCCTCGACGGCTTCGCGCTGTTGCGGATTGAGGTGCCCGAGCGGATGTTGGGAGAGATGCTGCAAAGGGATCAGACTCTCCTCTATTTTAATCGTTCACCCGGCCTGTTAATTTTGCTGATGTGCCCCTTCTCGCCGCTCGCGACCTCACCAAGATTTACGGCGGAAAAAACGCCGCTCCCGTGGTCGACCGCGTCTCCTTCTCCATCGAACGCGGCCAGACCCTCGGCCTCGTCGGCGAATCCGGCTCCGGCAAGAGCACCATCGCCCGCATCGTCCTCGGGCTCGTCGAACCCACCTCCGGCGACGTCACCTTCGACGGGCACCCCGTCACAGGCGTTCCGCAATCCAGGCTCCGCCCCCTCCGCCGCCGCATGCAGCCTGTCTTTCAGGATCCCTACGCCGCCCTCAATCCCCGCATGCGCGTCGAGCAAATCGTTACCGAGCCGCTCGTGATCCACGAAAAGCACTCCCGCGCCGAGCGCCGCCGACGCTGCCAGGAACTCCTCCGCTCCGTCGGCCTCGACGATTCCGCCATGCCCCGCTATCCCCACGAATTCTCCGGCGGCCAGCGCCAGCGCATCAACATCGCGCGCGCCCTCGCCCTGCGCCCCGAGCTCCTCATCCTCGACGAGCCCGTCTCCGCCCTCGACGTCAGCGTCGGCGCGCAGATCGTCAACCTCCTCCGCGATCTGCAGCGCGACTTCTCCCTCACCTACCTCTTCATCTCCCATTCCATGCCGCTCGTCCGCTATCTCTCCACCAACATCGCCGTCCTTCGCGGCGGCAGGCTCGTCGAACTCGGCACCCGCGACCAGGTCTGCGAATCCCCGCGCGACGACTACACCCGCCAACTCGTAGCCGCTACCCCCGAGCTGTCATCCTGAGCGAAGTCGGGCTCGCATGGCGAGCCGTGCCCGGATCCCGGTGCCCGGTGCTCGTAACCTGTAACCTGCACCCTGTACCCTGTTCCCAGTGCACCCCACGCTCTTCCAATACATCTTCCTGGCCTTCGCGGCCGGTCTCGGCGGCCTCGTCAACTCTGTCGCGGGCGGCGGCGGATTCCTCGTCTTTCCCTCCCTCCTCAAAGCCGGTCTCCTCCCCATCGAGGCCAACGCTACCGGAACCGTCGCTCTCTGGCCCGGCCAGTTCACCTCCATCGCCGGCTACCGCGAGGATCTCCGCAAAAATCATCGCCTCGTCATTCCCGTTGGAATCGTGGCCCTCATCGGCGGCCTCGCCGGCGCGCTTACCCTCCTCCGCGGCAGCCAGAATTCCTTCCTGCGCCTCGTCCCATATCTCTTTCTCCTCGGATCGACCAGCTTTGCCGTCAGCGGTCCCGTTTCGCGCATGGTCCGCAGCCGCATCCAGGACCACGAGATCCACCCCGAACATCGCCATCCGGTGGCGATGGTTCCGCTCCTCGCAGCCCTGCTCGCCATCACCTACTACATCGGCTATTTCGGCGCCGGAGCAGGCCTGCTCACCATGGCCGCCCTCGCCCTCTGTGGCGTTGAACACATCGCGGAGATCAACGCTCTCAAGGTCGTCATCACCACCATCGCTAACGGCGTCGCGGTCATCACGTTCATCATCGGTGGTGCCGTCGAGTGGCGCTTCTGCTGGCTCATGATGATCGCCTGCGCCGTCGGCGGCTATACCGGCGCCCGCAATTCCCGCCGCATCAGCGACCGCATCCTGCGCCCCATCATCATCGTCCTCGGCTTCGCCATCGCCATCTACTTCTTCATGCACAAGAAGGGACTGTGATCGTCCCCAGCGTCATCAGCCCCGTAGTCACCGCCATCGGACTGATCGCCGCGGTCTGCACCACCGTATCGTTCGTCCCGCAGCTCATCCGCGTCTGGCGTCTGCGCAGCGCGCGCGAGATTTCGCTCGCCATGTTCCTCGTCTTCTCGCTCGGCACTTTTCTCTGGCTGCTTTACGGAATCCTCATCCGCTCGCTGCCCGTCATCCTCGCCAACGCCGTCACCCTGGCTCTCTCCCTCGCCATCCTCGCCCTCAAGCTCCGCTTCGACCGCAAATGAGAACGGGACACCCCGCGCCGGTAAGGCCGCGAAGTGCCCCGCGTTTCGGTTAAATTCCTGCAGCCCGCATCCGTGCGCCACAGCTACGCGCTACCGGCTACAGGCTACCGGCTGTCATTTGCAGCAATCGCCCGGGCAGCACGACGACTGTCCCTGGCAACAGCTCGCGCCGCAGCAGCTGCCGGGGCAACACTTCGCGCCCGACGTGCAGCACGACGCGCCGGTCAGCGCCAGTGCGGACAGGGAAAACAACGACGTTGCGACTAAAGCAATGATTTTCGCTTTCATGGAAATATTCCTCTCAGTGTGAAAAGTGACGGTTGTGCGCAGATGCGCAAAGACACAACGCGACACACAAAGAGGTTTAAATGCGAAGGTCGTCTTTGAGATGGAAAACCGGCGCGCTGAACCGCAGCCCCGGCATCAGCTCGCGCAAAGGCTGCGCGGTCGTAAGGCCCACTGCGTCCATCCGGACCGGCGAAGCAGCAACCGCCTCGCCTTCTCTGGCCTTGACAACCTGAGCTTCCGCTTTCTCCGGAACCTGCTCCGTGCACCGGGCCGCCGAGCAGTTTTCGCCCGCGCAGCCTTCGCTGTCACCGGTGCTCGGGCAGCAGGGCATGTGGCCCCGCTGGCACTGCATGGCCGGCGCAACAGCGGTGTCCGCAAATGCCAGCGTGACGATCCAGACCGCCGACAACGCCAGCGCCAGCGCCTTGGTTCCCCGCCGATGGAGCAATCCCATCACAACCTCAGTCTACCTTCGAACCCCAGATTCAGAAAGTGACCGCCATCACGGTGCAGTCGGCAGCATAATCATCTTTTCCTGAGCCCCCCGGTGCACCGCCCGCACGATATGCGGCGTGATCACGATGGCCAGTTCGGCCACGTCCAGGTCGCTGTCGTTGTTGGTCGTGTACTGGAACCCCGGTATCTCGCTCAGCCCCGGAATCCCCGTAATCGCATTCGATTCCTGCCGCGACAGCGAGCTCATCAGCAGCGCGCTCTCGCCCACACGCACTGACGTAATCGCGCTGTACTCGCGGTTGTTCAGCAGCGGCAGATCGTTGAGCGAAGACCCGGCCAGCGACGAAAGCGTCAGGTCGAACTTCAGTGAGACTCTGCTGGTGCCCTCGATGCTCGGCGTTACTTTGAGCGTTAGTCCGATGTCCTGATACTGCACCTGCGGAATCGTTGCCGTCGCCGCCGCCTGCAGCTGAGCTGGTGTAATTCCCAGCCCCTGCAGCGTGCTCGATAACCCCGCGGTCGACAATCCTGGAATATTCAGCGGCGCGGCCCCGATGCTGGAGAAGCTGGAGGTCTCGATCGGATAACGCTCTCCGCTCTTGATCGTCGATTCGTCGCGGTCCAGCACCCGCAGCTGGATTTGGTCCAAAGCGCGCACGTCCGAGGAGTTGAGCTTCATGTTCAGCGATCCGCCCTGGTAAGCGATGCCGGTCAGCGAGAGCCCGCCTCCGAAAACGCCGAACGGCTGCGTCAGAATGCTGTTGCTGATCTGCCCGGAAGCGATCAGGATGGCCAGAATCGCCTCCCAGTCCCCCGGCGCGGCCAGCCCACTGGAGATGATCTCCTGCACCAGGCTCGAATTGCTGTTCAGGATGTTGCGCGCCTCCGAATACACATTGAAAACTGACGTCTGGTTGGGCAGGATAGCCCCCAGATTGACCGCCTTCGTCCGGTCGATCTCATACATGCGCACATCGAGCTGCAGTTCGCTGCGGCCTTCCAGCAGGGTTGTCAGCGTTTTGTTCAGTGCATTCAGATCGGCGGTCGGTCCGCGCACCGTCAGCGCGCTCTGGTCCACGTCGGCGCTGGCGGTTCGCAGCGTGAACACATTCTTCGCGATGTTGGTGATCTCGGTGATCTGATCGGCCGCCATGCCCGGCAGATACACGGTCTCCACAGCTTCGCGTTCGTATTTGTCGTGATTGGCTCGGGTATCTTTGGCCACCAGCGCCCGTGCCGGATCGAGAGGGACGAAAAACGTCCCCGTCGCCAGCATCAAAGTCCGCTCCGCGGTCGCGAAATCCGCGTCGTCCACGTCGTAGCGCACCGTCTCCGATCCCACCGAATCGTCGATCGTGGGCTGAATCCCGTAAGCCGGCAGCACCTGGGAGAGCACATTGCGCTCGCTCCCGCGAATATGAAAGCTGCGCAGGCCGGCCTTAGGTTCGAACTGAATCGGCGGAGCTCCGGCGATCGCCTCCGAACGCACCGCCGGCTCACCGGCCACCGTCGCGGACGCCAGCTCGTCCATATGCTGCGCCACCACCGGGCTCGCCGGATCGATGCCGTACGCCTCCGCGATCTTTTCCCGCGCGTCGGCAAAATGGCCCAGGATCTTGTCCTTGTCCGACTGCTGGATCAGGTCCGTCACCAGATGCTGCCGCGCGATCTGGTCCGCGTATGCGTATTTGGGCTCTTCGGGATTCAGCTCCGCAGCCCGCACAAAACAATCCATCGCCGCCCGAATGTTGTTGTGGTCGATGTCCTTCGCGCCCTGCACGAAAAGCTTCTGCGCCTCGTCTCGTTCCTTCTTCGTCGGTTGGTGTCCCGCGCCAGTCTGCGGCGGTGTCGTGCCCGCGGGAGCTGCTGCCGCCTGCTGTGTCGCGGCCGGCGCAGACTGCTCCTGTGCCGGCGCTTGCTCCGGAGCCGCCCCCTGCTGCGCCTGCGCAGCAGCCAGCGCCAGTCCCAGCGCCGCGATGAAAACTCCGCTATGAAGCATGTTCCGCCGCTCTCATGGTGATGTCCGATGCCGCCAGCAGCGCTTCCAGCGTGGATGCGCAGGCCGCGGGCTCATGCTCCATCAGCTCCTCGAAGCTGTACCGCCCCGTGGCCACGGCGATGGTCGGCAGTCCATTGGCCCGCGCCGCTTCCACGTCGAAAGGCGTATCGCCGACCACGCAGACCGTCCCCGCGGAGCCCGCCAATGGCGGCTCCGTGGATGCAAGGATCGCCCGTGCCTGCTCCGCCGCGTGGGCGATCATCTCGGCGCGCGCTTCAAAGCGATCGCAGAAGCCCCCGAAGCGGAACCACGGCCGCAAACCCGCATTCTCAATCTTGAGCCAGCCAATCTGTTCCAGATTGCCCGTCGCCACACCCAGCAGCGCCCCCTTGCCCTCAAGGTGCGCGAGCATCGCCTCCACCCCAGGCATGATGGTCGGCAGCAACTCCGCGCGCCGTGCCGCGACCCGCACGCACATGGCTTTCAGTACATCCTCGCGGTGCGGCCGCCACACACTGTCCTCAATACTGGCCCGCGCGAAGGCATCCCGCAGAATCCCAGGGTCGGTATTGCCCGCCAGTGTCACCCCATCCAGCACCAGCTCCCGGCCCATCACCTCGCGCACGCTCTCGTGGAAAGCGTCGACGTGAACCCGGTCCCGGTGCCGCAGCAGCGTTCCATCGATATCGAAAAGATAAGCCCGCTGCTCGTCCCAGCGGAACCCCTCGCAGAGGTAGACGCGCGCCTCCGGCCAAGTGCTCATATCTACAGGTTATAGGGTGGGAAGGGTACGGTGCACGGGCTGCACGACGAACCCCTGATCTCGAATCGTTAATCCCTGACCCCTGATGGACTCAGGCGCGTTCCCCGCGCTGTTTGCCGCCGTCAAGTGGTCCGCGCTCACTGCGCGGCGGCCGGCGCAGTCCGGTGCGGACCAGCGCGGGATCGATCTTCAGTTCGGCCAGAATCCGGCTCAGCGTGTTGCGGTGCACGCGCAGTTCTTTCGCCGCCTTGCACTGGTTGCCCCTGTGACCGGACAGGACCTCGAGGATAAACCGCCTCTTGAATTCGCGCACGGCTTCGTCGTAGGTGATGCCGCCTGCGTGCATCTGGGTGACAAGGCTGTCCAGCTCGCGTTTCACAGGAACCTCTTTCCCGATCCCGGTCTTGCCGGGGCAATCTTCCAATGTTTCACAGCAGCCCGTTTCAAGCAGCCGGCCTGAGCCACTCGGGCTGCGCCTTACGCAGGACGATCACACCGCTCCTGATCCGATCTCCCAGTTCGGCAGGAGCCACATCCGCGGCTTGTCGTGCCATCGCCAGAAACCCCGGAGCGAAGCGCGACTGCCGGAACCACGTGGCGCTCGGCCAGAACGCGGCAATTACCATCACCGCGATCGTCACCAGCGCACACCCTTTTACCAGACCGAACGCCGCACCCGCCATCCGATCCGCCCATCCCAGCCCAACCGATTTTACCGACCAGCGCACGATCCTCCCCGCTATGCCGGCCGCAATCATCACCCCAAGTGCCATCACGATGAACGACAGCGCCTGATTCATTGAGGGCGAATGAATCCACTGCCCCATCCACGGCGTCAGCTTCTGATAATCCCAGGCCGCCACCAGCAATCCCAGCACCAGCCCCGCCAGCGAGAACACCTCCAGAATCAAGCCTGCCTTCGCCGCCGACACTACAGAAAGAATCAAGACTATCAGGATTACCCAGTCGACGATGGCCATTCCTATCTCCACTTATACCGCCAGAGGTCTGCCCGAAAGCAGACGGTACGCATCCAGATACTTCTGCTGCGTGCGGTTCACCACATTTTCGGGGAGGGCTGGTGCAGGAGCCAGTTTATTCCAGTGAATGCTCTCCAGATAGTCCCGAACGTACTGTTTGTCGAAAGATTGCTGCGACCGGCCCGGTGAATACAGGTCCCGCACCCAGAAACGCGACGAATCCGGCGTCAGCACCTCGTCGGCCAGCACCACACCCATCGGCGTCGACCCAAATTCGAATTTCGTATCAGCCAGCAGAATGCCGCGGCTCTCCGCGTGCTCCGCCGCCCGATTGTAGAGGCTCAGGCTGATCTCGCGCAGCTTTTCCGCCGCCTCGCCGCCCACCAAAGTCGTCATCTGATCGAAGGTGATGTTCTCGTCGTGCGTCCCGCGGAAGCTCTTCGTCGCCGGCGTGAAAATCGGGCGGCTCAGCCGGTCCCCCTCCCGCAAACCCGGCTCAATTTTTACCCCGCACACCATCCCCGTGGCCACGTAATCCTTCCAGCCCGACCCGGCCAGGTATCCCCGCACCACGCACTCGATGGGATACATCTGCGCCCGCGTCACCAGCATCGACCGGTCCTTCAGATCCTTCCGGTATTTCCACACTTCCTCTGGATACTCCTTTACGTTGGAAGCCACCACGTGGTTCGGCACGATTTCGCGCAGCATCTCGAACCAGAACAGCGAAAGCTGCGTCAGAATCATCCCCTTCCCGGGGATTCCCGTCGCCAGAACGTGATCGAAAGCCGAAATCCGGTCCGTCGCTACCATCAGCAAATATTCACCCAGCGAGTAAATGTCGCGGACCTTGCCGCGGGCCACCAGTGTCAGGTTGCGGAAGTCGGTTTCCAGCAGCGCTTTCAATTCGACAAACCTTTCCCGCGGCTTCAGAGAATATCGTGAGCCGTTGTTGTTTCTCTGGACACCAATCGTCGAGGCTGTTGCCGGACGGTGCGTGTGGGTCCCAGCGGCGAGTCCCGGAGGAGAACGATGGAATCAAGCTGAAATCCGATTGTGCGATTGACGCTGCCCTTTGTCAACGCTTTGTGAAAAGGCCATTTCACGCTGCTTTCACGCGGATTAACTCCGCGCGTCGCACCTGTCAAGAGGAAAAAATATTCGTTGCACGCAGTGCTGGTACTGTGTAGTGCCAGGACCATGCGAAGCCGTCAGTCGGCGCAAAAAATCCTGCCGACTTCCATTCGACGCGTCTGCCGAACTCGAGCGCCTATTCGTGGTATGCCGTCGGTTTCGATGCCGTCGGGCGAACGCCCATTCCGTTCAGACGGCTGCGCGCCTGCGAGGCTTCCGGCGTCTGCGGATAGCGCGCGATCAGCTCGCGCAGATCGCGAATGCCGTTGTCCCGCTGGTCCAGCGAAAGCTCCGCCTCACCCTTGCGCAGCTGCGCGGCGGGTGCCTTCGAGTTGCCGGCGAATTGCTGCAGCACCACCCCATAGGCCTTGATCGCGTCCTGGTACTTTCCCTGCCGGTAGGCGATCTCCCCCAGGTAGAACTGCGCATTCCCCGCCAGATCGTCCTGCGGATAGTACTTCAGCACATCGCCGAATTCCCCCGCCGCCAGATCGTAGCGCGCTGAGTTGTAGTCGCGCAGAGCGCCCTGGTACAAATCGTTCACCGGCGGAGCCTGCGGCTGCTGTTGTTGCTGCTGCGGAGCCTGGTTCGGGTCGGCGCTCGGCTGTCCCGGCTGCCCTCCCTGCTGCTGCACCGCCGCCTGCGTCGCAATGTTCTGCAGTTGCGACTGCACCGCCGCCACCTGCGCGCTCAGCTTGTCGATCCGCGTGCGTAGTGCGTCCACCGAATCGTTGATCCCCTGCATCTGCCCGGAGACCTGATCGATCTTCCCGCCCCCCGACTCGTTCTGCGCCTGCACCTGCTGCTGCAGCGTCGTCATCGTCGAGCTGATGTGCGTCACGCTGTCCGCGATCTGCTGCACCACGTGCTGCATCACGCTCATTTGCTGGTCCTGCGTCTCCTGCAGGTGCTGCAGGGCATCCTGCAACTGTTGCACCTGCGTCTGCAGCTGCACCATTTCTTTTGAGACGGCATGCGCCGGGGGTGCCGAACAGAGAAGGACGAATAGGAAAAGGGTCGAGAGCGAAGCCACAATCTTTCGCATAAAACCATCCCCGATGAAGCGCTGGAAGCGCTCCCTTCATTATGACAGGACGTGCGCACTGCTAACGTGGCTGCTCGGCGGGACTCTGCAAGCGAGGGGGCGCCACAGGTTATGGCCTGCCCTTCCTCGGGCCACTGGCCACGGGGTACTCGCCACCGGCTACTGGCTACTCGCTACTTGGCCACTGGCTGCTCTTGAGTCAGGCCCCGGACCGCAGCGCAGTCGCCGCAATCCGAGATCTGCACTCTACTCCCCACTAGCTAGCTCCAGGCTCCCGGCTCCCAGTTGCTTCTACTGGTCCAGCGTGAACTGCCCCCGCCGGTTCTGCTGCCAGCACGCTTCCGTGTGATCGGTGCAGAACTGCTTTTCCTTGCCGTAGCTCACCGTGCGCAGCCGGTCCGGGCTGATGCCCGCCGTCACCAGCGCCTGCTTGGCCGCGTTAGCGCGATTCTCGCCCAGTGCCAGGTTGTACTCCGTCGAGCCCCGCTCGTCGCAGTATCCGCCGATCACCACCTTCAGCTCCGGATGCTGGTTCAGGAAGTTGGCATTGGCCGAGATCGTCGTCGTCGCATCGGGGCGAACGTCGAAGCTGTCGTAATCGAAGAACACCGGCTTGACCGCCGCTTCAAAGGCATTCTCGTCGATGTTCGACTCGCTCACCGGAGCCGTTGGCGGCGGAGCCGACTCGCTCACCGTTACCGTCGCCGTCGCGTCGGCGTTTCCGCCGTCACCCTGTGCGACCAGGTGATAGCTCGTGGTCTGCGTGGGCTGCACTGTTTGCGTTCCCGACGAGGCCACCTGTCCCAGGCCCACGATCGATACATTCGTCGCGTCCGTGGTTTTCCATGTCAGTACCGAGCTGCCCCCCGGAGCGATCGTGCTCGGATTCGCAGTGATCGTCGCCATCGGCGCCGGAGCCGTTTCCGGCGCTGTGGGCGGAGGCGGAGGCGCCGGGTTCTTCTTGTGGCATCCCGCGACCGTAAGCATCGCCGCCAGACTTGCTGTCACAACCAGGAACTTGCGATTTGAATATTGCACTGTGTCTCTCCTCCTTCAAGGAGCGTAATTTGGGGGTTTAACCAGGGAAAAACGGGATTCCAGCCCGCCGTTCGTCAACTTGTCATTTCCAGCTCCAGTTAGGCATCGTATTACTGCCCCCACCGTGGGTTAGCTGCTGCTGATCCGTGCCGTCGGCCAGCATCATCCAGATTTCCGTGTGTCCGTTCTGTTCCCGCTGAAAAACAATGTGACGGCTGTCCGGCGACCAGGACGGAAAATCATTTGCTCCGGAATCGTGTGTCAGCTGCGTCCAGCGCTTGCTGGCGATGTCCATCACGTAGATGTCTTCGCCCCCCGGTGCTCCCGGACCATAGCTGCGGTTCCACGCGAACGCCAGAAACTGCCCGCTCGGCGACCACGAGGGCGACGTCGCGTATCCGCCGTCGGTCATCCGCGAAATGTTCGCGCCGTCCGAATCCATAATGTAGATCTGCGGAAGCTTCGTCCGCCCGCTCACCCACGCCAGTTGCGCGTTCGTCTTCGGGTTCCATACCGGCGAGACATCCGGTCCGCGAAACGCCGTCAGCCGCCGCGCTCCCACCCCCGCCGGGTCGCTCACGTAAATCTCAGGGTCGCCGCTGCGATCCGAAGAAAACGCCAGCTTGGTTCCGTCGCTCGACCACCCCGGCGACAGCGTCGTCCCTCCCCACGCCGGAAACGACACCAGCCGTCCCAGGTCCAGCGAGTACATTCGGATCGACCAGCCATTCTTACCCAGCGAACTGAACGCCAGCCGCGAATTGTCCGGAGAAACATGCGGCGAAAGCGAAATCGTGCCCAGATGGGTCAGCTGGTGCCCGTTCATGCCGTCGTAATCCATCTCCCAGATTTCCTTGTTCCCGCCCGCCTGCCCGGAAGCGTAAAAAATCTTCGTCTCCGCGATCCCCGGAACCCCGCCCAGCCGCTCGATAATCTCGTCCGCAAAACGATGCGCGATCTGCCGCGCCGAGTCCGCCGTCACCTCGCCGCCGTATTGCTTGCCCAGCACCTGAGGATTCTGCGTGCTGTGCGTGTCGTACAAATAACCCTGCACCGTCAGATGGCCGCCGCCCGCCGACATCGCCCCGAAAGCCACGTACGCGGAGTTCGCAGGCTCCGCCGTCCACTGCGTAAGATTGATCTCCTGCGGCGACCCCGGCGTGGCCGTGGGAATCATGCTCTTTGAAACCACGTCGAAGATCCCGGCATAGCGCAGGTCGTTATAAAGCACCTGATCGAACGCGGACTTCAACCCGCTCGTCCCCACATCGGGCGTTGCCGCCTTGAAATCCGCCGCCGCGATGCGAATCTTCGAAACGCCCAGATTCGTTCCGGTGCGCACCCAGTCCTGGGCCCGAAGCCCCGAGAACGGGACGCCGATCAGTGCGAAAAAAAGAGAGATTCGAAGGACTGCGGATTTCCGGGGGAGACTAGCGATCATGCTTTTTCCGTTCCTTGATGTCTGTTAGAAGCAGGCCTCGCTGGCTCGACGGCTGGCGGCCTGGTGCGCTTGTTGTATGGGAAGCGCCAACATCCCTAAAGGATTGCTCGCCGGCATGGGAAATCTTTGAATCGACACATTTAAGACGACCTGCTCGCCATCAGTGCGACGGCTGATCGTAGGTAAAAGTGTACTCCACCGATACGCTTCTGCCTGTGTACTGATCAGGCAACGGTCCAAAACTCCCCACCCGCTGTACCGCCTCCCGCGCCGTCTTGTTCAGCGACGGCGATGGGCTCGGCTGCGGCAGGGTGATGCTGGTGAAGCTCACGCTCCCATCGCGCTCGATCGTGAACGTCACCGATACCTGGCTGCCGTAATGCGTGCTCGAATCGATCTGGTACGTGTACCAGTTCTGGCTCACCAGCCGCGTGATTTTGTCCACATACCACGGAAACCGCGCCGCGAAATCGCCCCCCGCCACCGTCACCGGCGTATTGTTCCGCACCGGTGCGTTGTTCATCGCGTGCGCCAGCTGCGTCGGTGCTGCTTCTCCGTAATTCGCCCGATTCGGCTCGTTCAGCGGCTGCGCATGCTGCGGCGAGGGCGGCTGCGGCTTCTCCACGGGCTTCAGCTTCGGCTTGTGAGAGGCAAGCGGGATCGCATCCGGCGGCGTAATCGGTATCGTCGCCTTCGACGGCGGCGCTGGCGCCGGGCTCGGCAAATCCGTGGCCAGAACGTTCGGAGTCGGCGGCGCAATCTGCGGCAGCGGAATCGACGGCGCGGAGCTCACCAGGTTCGCCTGGATCGCGCCCGTCGGGCCGTTCACGCCCCATTGGTTGCGGTGAAAACGCGCGTTTGCGAAGATCAGCATTGCGATTGCGCCTACCAGGCCAGCGTGCAGCAACACCGATCCGGCCACCGGGACGCCAAATGCCTCCCGCTGCTCCGCTATCGTCATGATCGTGTCCCGCATCTGGTTCCTTATCGACTCCGGCTACTTGCCACTGGCGACTCACCACGAGCCACCATGTGCCATCTACTGGCTACAGGCTAACCGCTACCGGCTGCCTATCAATAGTGTGACGCGCCAGCGCCCCCAGCACAACCCAGCGTGCCCGATTGGACCCCCCTGGAGTAGCTTTGGTTGCACTGGGCGGCGTGGCCTGTCAACTGGCACCCCTCCCCCCCATTCCCCAGCCAGGTTCACCCCACAGCAAGTAGCGAAATCCCTTTCGCGCCAACAGTCCACACTAATCCGACAGGGCTTCAGTACCGATGCCCTTTCCCGTTCCAAAACGGTACGTGAGCACTGCGAATTCCAATCTCCGCGCCCTCCGTCTCCCCTGTGGTAAAGACCGTACCTTGGTTGACTTCCACCCCCAAATTCCCGTATCCTGAACTCCTTGCGCAGTGTGCGTCCTCGCGTCTGTGCGTTTACGCCGCAGCCGGGGATGGTCGAATCCGGAAGAATCTGGACGTATTCAGACCGGAACCTCCACGATTCTGCGCCAACTCACGCGTACAGCATCCTGAAGCCGCGGAAGAGTTCAATTTCCGCGGATGGGCGTTGCGTGGGCAATTTTGGGTCAGGTAAGTCCTGGAGAGAAGAACACAGATGTCGACTTATATTCCGAGCGCGCTCACGATCGACCGCAAATGGTTCGTGGTCGACGCCAGCGGCAAAACCCTGGGACGCCTCGCCACTGAAGCCGCCAGCATCCTCAGCGGCAAGAGGAACCCCAAGTACACTCCCTTCCTCGACATGGGCGATCACGTCATCGTCGTCAACGCCAGCAAAGTCCGGCTCACCGGCCTCAAGAGCCAGAGCAAGACCTACCGCCGCTACACTGGCTTTCCCGGCGGTCTGCGCGAAGAGTCCTTCGTCCGCCTCCTCCAGCGCCGCCCCGAGAAGATCGTCGAAGACGCCATCAAAGGCATGCTGCCCAAGACCAAGCTGGGCCGCAAAATGGCCACCAAGCTCAACGTCTATCGCGACGACAAGCACCCGCACGCGGCCCAGAAGCCCCAACCGCTCGAGCTGAGCGCATAAGGATCACCCAACAAATGGCAGACAAGGTTCAGTATTACGGCACGGGACGGCGGAAATCGGCAATCGCGCGCGTCTATCTCCGCCCCGGCAGCGGCGAGTTTGCCGTCAACGGCAAAAAGTTCGACACCTATTTCGTCACCGAGCAGCAGCGTGTCGCCGCCAAGCGTTCCCTGGTTCTCACCGAGCACAGCGCCACCTTCGATGTGGTCACCACGGTTTCCGGCGGCGGCGTAGCCGCACAAGCCGACGCGGTCAAGATGGGTATCGCCCGCGCCCTGCTCCAGTTCAACGTCGAGCTGCGCAAGACGCTCAAGAGCGAAGGCCTGCTCACCCGCGACGCCCGCGTAAAAGAACGCAAAAAGTACGGACAAAAGGGAGCACGCAAGCGCTTCCAGTTCAGCAAGCGGTAAAGATTTGGCAGTTCCCGATCACTGATCCCTGATCCCTGATCACTGCAGTGCAGCAGTTAACTCTCCCCGGAAACGGGGCATCAATTCCGGCCAACAGCACCACCGCCGGAATGCAGTCCAAATAAGGAGGTCGTTTGGCCACTATCACCATGAAGGAGCTGCTCGAAGCAGGAGTCCACTTCGGGCACCAAACCAAGCGCTGGGATCCCAGGATGAAGGAATACATCTTCGGCGAGCGCAACGGCATTTACATCATCGATCTGCAGAAGACCCTCAAGATGTTCAAGGAAGCGTCGAAGTTCGTCATCGAACTCGCTTCCCAGGGCAAGGTCATTCTCTTCGTCGGCACCAAGCGCCAGGCGCAGGACGCCATCGCCGAAGAAGCCACTCGCTGCGGCATGTTCTACATCAACCAGCGCTGGCTCGGCGGCCTCCTCACCAACTGGGTGACTGTGCAGAAATCGGTGAAGCGCCTTCAGGAACTCGATGATATGGCCACCGACGGCCGCTACGACCTGCTCACCAAGAAGGAAGTCATCAAGCTCGAGCGCGAGCGCAAGCACCTGCAGGCCAATCTCGCCGGCATCAAAAACATGCGCCGCCTGCCCGACGCCATCTTTGTCGTCGACTCGTCGAACGAAGCCATCGCCGTCAAGGAAGCCCGCAAGCTCGGCATCCCCGTCGTTGCCGTCGTCGATACCAACTGCGACCCCACGGTCGTCGACTACGTCATCCCCGGCAACGACGACGCCCTCCGCGCCATCCGGCTCTTCACGTCGAAGATCGCCGACTCCATCGCCGAAGGCGCCGCCGCCGCGACGGACAAGCAGTTTGCCGCTGAAGTCCCCGGTGTCGCCACCGACATTCAGGCTGTGGCCGAAGCCGAGCCGCTAGCGGAAGCTGCTGCTCCGGAAGCCGAACCCGAGCCCGTCGAAGTCGTCGATCTCGAGGCCGCGCTGGGCGGCGGAATCCGCAAGGCGCCCGCCATCGTGGCCGCCCTCGAAGAAGCCGAGGCCGCCGAAAGCGGATATTAGGAAAACAGCAGAATCATCGCTGTTTTGAAAACGGCGTTCTGCGTTTCACAGGCGTGGCTGCCGCTAATCGGTGCCACGCTTTTTCTGCGGGTGAGAAGCACCTTGGGTGCCGCGCAGCGGCACGACGGTAAAAGCCCCGGCCTTTAGGCCGGGGAATAAGACGTTTTCTAATCCGGGCCTTTAGGCCCGGCAACGGTTTTGAAGGGGCACGAGTTCACTCGTGCCGCAACAGGTTTCCTTAACGACGGGGCTTTAGCCCCTGAGGCGTTTCTTTAAGGAACCAACAATCGTCCCCCGAACTCGTTCCCCACATTGCCCGAACCATGCTCGGGATGAAAAGATGAAAGAAAAGGTGAATCAAGGATGTCTACGGTGACTGAGAAGATCGATGCAAAGCTCGTAAAAGAACTCCGCGAAAAGTCCGGCGCCCCCATGGGCGACTGCCTCAAGGCCCTCCAGGAATCCAAAGGCGAAATGGAAGAGGCCTTCGTTATCCTCCGCAAGCGCGGCATGGCCTCCGCCCAGAAGAAAGCCTCCCGCACCACCAACGAGGGCGCAGTGGGCCAGTACATCCACGCCGGCGGCAAAATCGGCGTCCTCGTCGAGGTCAACTGCGAGTCCGACTTCGTCGCCCGCACCGAGGATTTCCAGGAGCTCCTCAAGGACATCGCCATGCACATCGCCGCCACCGATCCGCGCTACATCCGTCGCGAGGACGTGACCGCGGACGATCTCGCCCGCGAGAAGGACGTCTATCGCGCCCAGGCCGCCGCGACCGGCAAGCCCGCTCCCGTCATCGAAAAGATCGTCGAGGGCAAGATGACCAAGTTCTACGAGGAGGTTTGCCTGCTCGAGCAGCCCTTCATCAAGGAGCAGAGCGTCTCCATCAAGGAGCACATCGCCCAGAAGGTCGGCAAACTCGGCGAGAACATCACGGTGCGCAGATTCGCCCGCTTCAAAGTAGGCGACCCCACCTGGACCGTCGCCCAAACCAAGCCAGCGGAAGAATCCCCCGCCGCCGAGGGCTAGCCGCCCAGGCAACG
>JBEKIN010000060.1:0-17342 GCA_050011735.1 Acidobacteriaceae bacterium
TCCTCCGCGAAAAACTCGCCGCCGCACCAACCACCTCCACCGAACGCGGCTCCCTCACCGTCACCCGCCGCCTCCATCGCGTCACTCGCGGCAACGTCGCCCTCATCGGCGACGCCTCCGGCTCCGTCGACGCCATCACCGGCGAAGGCCTTGCTCTCGCCTTCCGCCAGGCCCTCCTCCTCGCCGACTCGCTCGACCGCGGCCACCACCGCCAATCCGCCGCCCAGGATCCTCACACGAGTCACAGCCAGCCCGGCAGTCTCGCCCTCTACGAATCCCGCCACGCCGCCATCCTCACCCTCCCGCAGCGCATGGCCTCACTCCTGCTCCTCCTCGACCGCCACCCTCGCCTCCGCGCCCGAACCCTCCGCGTCTTCGCCGCCCGCCCCGCCCTCTTCCGCGAATTCCTCGCCGTCCATGTCGGCGAGCAAACCCTCCCGCGCTTCGTCCTGCATCACGGAGCAGAGTTGGGAACGCTGCTGCTGGCCATGCAATAGGAGGCCCCTCGAAGATAACCATCAAGATAATTTCGCATGCCTGAATGTTGGGTAGTGGTGCAGTTTGCCCGTTGATGGGATCGAAGCGGTTGAAAGTGGCAGGGAGATTGCCGAGAAGCTAAAAGGGGTCCACGCGTTCTTTCAGGAGACGCGCGGACCCCTTACACGCGAACAACTTGCGTCACCTCTTGCGTGCACCTGAAGCATGGCAAGGAGGGGGCTGGGTTGTATGTTCGATTCAACACAGGGTCGATACAACTTCTGGGGTATGCCCAAAAAAGAGAGGCCCGCTCCTGGCTGACACCAGCGGGCCTCAAGAGGAAACATACTGGCGAAGGCACAGACCGGCTGCACCACTACCGAATTTTGGGTAGTGTCTGAAATCTGTCGCTTCTTTTTGGCCGACGCACTCGCGTAAAGTTCATACCTCCAAAAAAAGCTGCCAACTCACCGCCCTAAACCCGAAAATCCCCCAAACCCGCCAAATGTGGAAAATCTGTCAAGCTTTTTGCGTACGGTACGAAAGTTTTCTCCCTCATTCCACACGACTTCCATCCTTATACTCTCAAAGATATTTGGCAGGTTTTTAGGCTGAACTTGGTATCCTGATAATAGGGGGCAAAGAAGAAATTTCCACCCCAACCGATCCAAAACTACAGGCCGCGCGAGCGCGGCCTTTTCCTTTTCCGGAGGTCAACGATGGCACGTAGCAGCACGGCGCTCGACGTCCCTGCCTTCCCCACCCCCCGCAGGGGGGTGCCAAAACGCCCCCACAAGAGCCCCATTTTCAGCTACTTGCCACAGTCCAAAACAGCGCTCCCGCAAGCCCCGCAGATGCATCAACATGCCGCAGCCCACCCCCAGGGGGGAGGGGGGTATTAGCTACCGGCTACAGGCTACCGCCCACGGGCTCGGCCCACCCCCGAATCCCTGCTGCACCTCACGAATCTAATGAAGTGGTCCCCACCTCCCAGACCAGAATGGAAATTTATGTCACTCAGGCCAGTTAGAGAAATCCTGTCGACCAAACCAACCCTCGAAGGGGCCGGCGTCCGCCTCCAGCGCGCCTTCGGCTTCGGCAAAACCAAAGACTTCGATCCCTTCCTCCTCCTCGACGACTTCCGCAACGAGCATCCCGAGGACTACCTCAAGGGATTCCCCTGGCACCCGCATCGCGGCATCGAGACCATCACCTACGTCCTCGCCGGCTCCGTCGAGCACGGCGACTCGCTCGGCAACAAGGGCAAAATGACCGCCGGCGATGTGCAATGGATGACCGCCGGCAGCGGTATCCTCCACCAGGAGATGCCCAAGGGCGACCCGCAGGGCCGCATGCACGGCTTCCAGCTCTGGGCCAACCTGCCCTCGCATTTGAAAATGACCGACCCGCGCTACCAGGACATCCCCTCCGCCGCCATCCCCGAGGTCACCGAAGACGACGGCACCACCGCCCGCATCATCGTTGGCGAATTCTGGGGTAAGAAAGGTCCCGTCGAAGGAGTAGCCGCAGACCCCAATTACATCGACGTCTCCGTGCCGCCGAACAAGAAGAAGCGCCTCAAGGTTGAAACCACGCGCAACGCCTTCGCCTATGTCTTCGCAGGTTCCGGAACCTTCCGCGACGCCTCCGACCCGCAGGCCGTGCTCACCGAATCCGGTGCCGACCCGAACGCGCAGCCCGTCTATGACGCGAGCAACCACTCGCTCGTCCTCTTCGATCGCGGTGATGAAATCCAGATCCAGGCCGGCCCCGAAGGCATCCGCTTCCTCCTCGTCTCCGGCAAGCCCATCGAAGAGCCCGTCGCCTGGTACGGACCCATCGTCATGAACACTCAGGAGCAGCTCCGCCAGGCCATGACCGAACTCCAAACCGGCCACTTCATCAAGCACCGCTAAGAAGACTGACTGACAGGCGAGCGCTGGGCGCCCCACATCCCTGCAGTCGGGGGAAGACGAACGCTGGGTGCCCCACATCCCTGTAGTTGGGGATGTGGGAATCGCGCGAAGCGCGACGCTTTTGTAAGAGCGCCACTTCACAGCCTGCGGAGGAATCGCCGTTGTATCAGGGCACGACCTTGGTCGTGCCGTAACAGCCGCAAAAAAATGCGGGCTTCAGCCCCTGAAAAAGGCTGGATCCGGCTCGTATTTTGGAAGTTCTCGGTGTCCTCGGTGGTGAAAGCTCTACCCCACTTCCGCATCCGCCACAGCCAGCGCCCCGTCCAGTGCCTCGACCGCGAAATCGAGGTCCTTCTCCTCGACGATCAGCGGCGGAGCAATCACCAGATGACTCACCCAAGCCTGAATCGCAATCCCGCGCTTGAGCATGTCCCCCGCAACCTTGTCGACGACCGTCACCGTCCCCGACACCTTGTCGAGCATCGTGTTGAACGGCTCTTTCGTCTCCCGATTCTTCACCAGATCCAGCGCCCAGAAAAGCCCCAGCCCCCGCACCTCGCCAATCGAAGGATGCTTCGCCTGCAGAGCCCGCAACTTCGGCTCAAGATACGCGCCCATCCTCTTCGCCCGCTTCACCAGATCGAGCCGCTGCATCTCGTGGATCGTCGCCACCGCAGGCTTCAGCGTGATCGGATGAGCCTCATACGTGTGCCCATGCGAGAAATAATGGTCGTCGAAGTAAGCCGCAATCTCCCCAGTCGTCGCGCACAAACCCAGCGGAACATAGGCTGACGTGATGCCCTTCGCCGTCACCAGAATGTCCGGCTTCACGCCCCAGTTATCCACCGCAAACCACTCGCCCGTCCGTCCCCATCCGCTCATCACCTCATCGGCGATCAAAAGAACACCGTGGCGGTTACAAATCTCGCGCAGCATCGGCATGTATTCCTTCGGCGGAACCAGCACGCCGTTGGTGCCGACCACCGGCTCCACAATCACCGCCGCCACATCGCTCTCGTTCCGGATCATGTGCTCCAGATACTCCGCGCACGCAATCCCGCACTGCGGATACGTGTGCCTGATGGGGCATTTGTAGCAATTCACCTCTGGCGCGAACAGGAAACCCTGCCCCTTCCCGCCCACCGGCTCCATCGCCCAGCGCCGTGGATCGCCCGTCGCCGCAATCGACGCCATCGTCGACCCGTGATACGACCGGTACCGCGCAATAATCTTCGTCTTGCCGGTATACATCCGTGCAATCTTGAACGCCGCCTCGTTCGCCTCCGTCCCCGACGTCGTAAAGAAAAACTTAGTCAGCCCCCCCGGCAGCACGTCAAGCAGCAGCTGGCTCAGCTCCGCGCGCGCCTCCGTCGCATACGCCGGCGACGCATATGCCAGCGCCTCCGCCTGCTCCGCGATCGCCCGAATCACCGCGGGATTCTTGTGCCCCAGGTTCACGCACATCAACTGCGCCGACAAATCCAGATACCGTTTCCCCGCGCCGTCCGTGAAGTAGCACCCTTCCGCATCGGCAATGTGCATCGGGTTCCACGTCTTCTGGAACCGCCACGTCCCGTAATTAAACTTCTTCGTCAGCTCCACCACCTGTTGCGTGGTCAGCGTCCCCTGGTGTTCCGAAATCGCCGCGGAAGTCGTTTCGCTCATGGTGTCACCTGTCAAAATGGACTACATAAGAAATACACGAGACCGCGCACTTCGCGCCAAACTTCATTGACCCGCATGCCCAACGCATTCGTCTCGCAACAAATCGTCACCCCCGACACCATCCGCCCCGGCGCGGTCCTCGTCGACAACGGCAAAATCACCGCCATCGTCGATCCCGCTGAAGTTCCGCCCGACTATCGCGTTCTCGACTGCGAAGGCGCGCTTCTCCCCGGCCTCGTTGACTCCCATATCCACATCAACGAGCCCGGCCGCACTGAATGGGAAGGATTCGCGACCGCAACCCGCGCCGCCGCTGCCGGTGGCTACACAACGTTGATCGACATGCCGCTCAACTGCCTCCCCGCGACCACGACCGTCGCCGCCCTCGAAGCAAAACGAGCCGCGGCGAACGGCCAGTGTCTGGTCGACTGGGCCACCTGGGGCGGCGTCTCCGCCCACAACGCCGAGCATCTCGAACCCCTCGCCCGCGCCGGCGTACGCGGATTCAAATGCTTCCTCGCCGAACCCGGCATCGACGGCTTCTCCCGCGTCGATGAAGCCGAACTCCGCATCGCCCTCCCGCACCTCGTCCGCACTGGCCTCCCGCTCCTGGTCCACGCCGAGCTTCCCGATCCTCTCGACCGCGCTGCCCTCTCGCTCGAAGGCGCAGACTGGAAACGCCACGAAACCTGGCTGCGGTCCCGCCCCGACGAAGCTGAAGTCGAAGCGATCCGCCTCATGATCCGCCTCTGCCGCGAATTTCGCTTCCCGCTCCACATCGTTCACCTCGTCACCGCGCAAGCCCTCGACGATCTCCGCCAGGCACGCGAGGAACGCCTCCCCATCTCCGTCGAAACCTGCCCCCACTATCTCCATTTCGCTGCGGAGGACATCCCCGATGGCAGCACGCTCCACAAATGCGCTCCGCCCATTCGCAGCGCGGAAAATCGCGAGCAACTATGGGAAGCGATCCGCGAAGGCGTCATCGACCTCATCGCCACCGACCATTCCCCCTGCCCGCCGGAGATGAAGCGCATCGAAGAAGGCAATTTCGCCCCCGCCTGGGGCGGCATCGCCAGCGTCTCCGTCGCCTTATCCGTTGTATGGACCGGCATGCGAGTTCGCGGATTTATGCTGAGCGACCTCGCCCGCCTCATGTCACAACAACCGGCACAATTAGCCGGACTGAGCGGCCGGAAAGGCGCAATCGCTGCCGGCCACGACGCAGATTTTGCCGTTTTCAACCCCGACGCTGAGCGAACCGTGACTGAAAACCAGCTCCACACGCGCCACGCCCTCTCACCTTACCTCGGCGAAAAGCTATATGGCGCCGTGACAGCTACGTATTTGCGAGGAATTCCCGTCTTCGAAAACGCCCGCTTCTCAGAAAGCGCCCTCGGCCACGAACTCACGCCCTAAGGTATGAACATTGTGAAAATGAAGGCCACGAGCGCACCAGGTTTTCTGTGCCCTGTGCCCTGTTAGGCCGTCGCCAGCAGCCTCTCCGGCCGTCCCGTCCCCTGCTCCGCCCCGCCCATCCGCACGCTCACGATCTTCGACACGCCAGGCTCCTGCATGGTCACGCCGTAAATCATGTCGGCGGCCACCATCATCCGCTTCGAGTGCGTCACGATGACAAACTGCGTCTCCTCCGCCATCCCGCGCAGCATGTCTGCCAGCCGGCCCACATTCGTCTCGTCCAGTGGCGCGTCGACCTCGTCCAGCACGCAGAACGGGCTCGGCTGATACAGGAAGATTCCAATCAGCAGCGACAGCGCCGTCAGCGCCTTCTCGCCGCCCGAAAGCAGCAGCACATTCTGCAGCTTCTTGCCCGGCGGCTGCGCCACAATATCGATGCCGCTGTCGGCCACGTTCACCTCGTCGCTCAGGCGCATGAACGCCTGCCCGCCTCCGAACAGCTTGCCGAACGTCACGCTGAAGTTCTCGTTGATGTGCGCGAAGGCCTCGTTGAACTTCGTCCGCGAAATCTCGTCAATCTCCTTGATCGCCGCCTGCGTGTTCTCGATCGAGTCCATCAAATCCTTGCGCTGGGTCTCCAGGAACTCGTGCCGTTGCGCCGTTTCCGTGTATTCCTCCAGCGCCATCATGTTCACCGGCCCCATCCCCTCGAGCCGCTGTTTCATCTCGCGGCAAGCCTGGTCTTCCGCCACCAGAACCTCGCCTTCAATCCGCACCAGCGCTTGATCCTCGCGCAAAGCCGCGGCTTCCACGCTCAAATCCGCAATGCACGCCTCTTCCGCATGGCGTAGCTCCGCAGTCAGCGTCGCCGCCTGATTCCCGCACGCGCTGCGCGCTTCCCTCTCCGCATCGATCTTCGTCCGCAGTCCCTTCAGCTCCTGCTCCATCGCGGCCATCTCGGTCCGCAGCGTCGCGATCTGCCGATGCGTCTCCGCCGCCTCCTGCTGCGCGCTGTCCCGCGCCTCAATCAACTGCAGTCGCGACTCCACCAGCATTGCGTTCTCTTGCGTGCGCTGCTCCTTCTCCGCGCCCGCCGCCGCCAGTTGCTGCGTGATTTGCGCCACCCGCGCTTCGAGATCCCGATACATCCGGTCGATGCGCGCAAACGCCGCCTCCGCGCCGCGGCTCCGCTCCACCAACCCCGCCAGCTCCGCGGAAAACTGTGCCGCTTCCTGCTGCGCCAGATCGCGGCTCGCCCGCAAATCCGCCACGGAACGCTGCGCCGCCTCGATCCCCGCCTCAACGCTCCGATGCTCATTCTCCAGCCGCACCAGTTCCTCGCGGCGTTGCTCCAGCTGCGTTTCCTTCGCGCTCCGCGCATCGCGATTGCGTTCGCTCTCGAGCGTCCACTCCTGCAGCCGCCGATCCAGCCGCTGCACCTCCATCTCCATCTGCCGCAGCGCGGCGCTCTGGTTCGCGCTCTCCCGCTCGGCCACGCGGCGCTCTTCCGATTTCGTGTCCAGCATGCGCGTCACGTCCGCAAGCGTCATCGCCAGACCCGCGGCCCGTGTCTCCGCCTGCCCCAGTTCCCGCTCCAGGTCCGCCAGCTTCAGCTGCGTGTCCCGCAATTCGCGCTTCAACGCCAGCGGCCCTTCCGCCCCCGGCTTGCCGCCGGTCACCGTCACGTTGTGGAAGCATTCCCCGGTCGGCGCAAGGAAAAACGCGCTCGGATTCTCCAGAGCCAGCGACCGCGCCGTCTCCGAATCCGGCGCCACATAGCCTTCCCGCAGCTTCGGCAGAATCGCTTCGAGCGACCGCCCGAACCCGTTCAGCACGCGAATGCAGTTCTTCAGCGGCACAATCGTCTGCATCGTGTTGTGATGCGGCACCGTATCGTCGCCGGCAAACGAAAACTTCGCCTGAGAATCCTCGGGATGAACCAGGAACGTCGCCCGCCCATCCACGCCTGTCTTCAGCAGCCGAACCCCTTCATTCGCCGAATCCCAGCTCTTCACCACGATGTAATTCAGCTCGTCGCGCAAAAACTCGTCGACCACGCTCTCGTACTCGCCATTGACTTCCAGAAAATCCGCCAGCGTGCCCACCGGCGCCAGGCCGCCTCCCAGTGAATGCGACTGAAACAGCTTGCGCACCGTGTCTGTCGAGTAGCTGTGCTCCCGGATCAACGCCTCCAGCGAGTGGCACCGCCCGCTCAGCGTGGCGTGTTCCGCGCGCAGCTGATCGGCATGACGCCGCGCCTGCTCCTCGTCCGCGCGGCCCGCCTCCATCTCGCCTCGCAACGTCGCAATCTCCGCCTCCACGCGCCGCAGCATCTCCGTCACCGACTCGAACGTCAGCGAAATCTGCCCTCGCTCCGCGCCCAGCGCTTCCAGGTCGCGCCGAGCAGCTTCCATCTCCACGCCGAGACGTTCCGCCTCGCGCATCAGCGAAGCCAGCGACTCCTCGCCCTGCGTAATCTGATTACGCGTCTGGCCCAAGTGCGACAGCATCTGCGCCGCCTGGCTCCGCGCACCTTCCCACTGCTGCTCTGCGGCCGCAACCGCGGCAATCGCCTCCCGAGCTGCCTCCTGTTTTAGCTGCGTGCGCTCACGAGCCTCCGAAGTCTCCGCGGCCGCCGACTCCAGAAAGCTGCGCTGCGTCTCGCGTTCCGCGCTCATACTCCGCAGATGCTCAGCCGCCTGCGCCAGCTCGCCCTGCGCCGCCGCCATGCGCGCCTCCAGCTCGGCGATCCGCTCCTGATTCGTCTGGTGCCGCGCGTCCGCCCGCTCTATCTCCAGGGCGCGCTGGTTGGCCCGCGCCTCCGCATCTTTCGCGGCGTCTTCCAGCCGATACCCGCGGTGAACCTGCGCCTCGTGCTCTCTCTCGAGGCCCTCCACCTGCTCCGCTCCCGCGTCGATGCCGGCCGTGAGCGCGGCAATCTCCGCCTCCAGCGCAGCGTGCCGCGCATCCATCTGCGCAATCTTGCTGGCCAGAACGACCTTCAGCTTCTCCCGCATCTCATCGCGCAGCCGCGCGTAGCGCTCGGCCTTCGCTGCCTGCCGTTTCAGCGACCCCATCTGCCGCGTCACTTCTTCGAAAATGTCGTTCACCCGCGCCAGATTCTGCTTTGCCTGCTCCAAACGCAGTTCCGCCAGCCGCTTCTTCGTCTTGAAGCGCGTAATCCCCGCAGCCTCTTCGATGATGGCCCGCCGATCGTGCGGCCGCGAGCTCAGCAGCTGTCCGATCCGCTCCTGCCCGATAATCGCGTACGACTCCGGCCCCAGCCCCGTGCCCATGAAGATGTCCTGAATGTCACGCAGCCGGCACAGCTTCCCGTTCAGCAGATATTCGCTGTCGCCGGTGCGAAACAGCCGCCGCGTCACCACCATCTCGCCCTTCTGCGGCGTGCGGTTGAACTTCCGCCGGCGAATCTTCAGCACCACCTGCGGAACCGGGCCTTCCTGCGCGCCTTCCGCTCCAATCGCGGTCTCCTGCTCCGGCGCTGCCTCAGCCTCGGCGTCCACGGCCTGCACCGTTCCAGGATCATCGCCCGCCTGCCCCTCAAGCGGAACGCCCGGCTGCGTCTCCGCGATAATCTCCTCCGCCTCCGCAGCCCGTTCCGCCCGAAATTTTCCCTCGTCCCAGTCCGGATTGACCTCGTCGATCACTACCTCCGGCTCACCGAGCAGCGGCCCCTCATACGCGTCTGGATCCACCAGCGTCAGCGACACTTCCGCCATACCCAGCGGCTTTCGCTCGCGGGTCCCGGCAAAAATGACGTCCTCCATCTTGCCGCCGCGCAGGCTCTTGGCGCTTTGCTCGCCCAGAACCCAGCTCACCGCATCCAAAATGTTCGACTTGCCGCAGCCGTTCGGCCCCACCACGATCGCGATCCCCTGGCCGGGGAGCTGGACGTCGGTGCGGTCAGAAAACGACTTAAAGCCCAGAATCTGAATCTTCTTCAGCTTCAGCATGGGGATTGCTCACTCCTGAACATAAGAGGACAAAGACGGTTCGAGCCAATAAGAACGACTGTAGCGCCCGCTTCCGGCACGGTCAACAGAAGCACCCCAACATCTTGTGGATAAGGAGGGCCAAACCCAACTATTAGGCGCAGCTGTCAGTTTGCCGGGCTTCAGCGCAGACTCGAACGCGCGGATATTGCCAGATGTATTAACGGTAGCCCCGGTTTCCTGGCCTGGCAAGTGAAATTGCGCTTCCATCGGCACCGCCAGTGATCCCCTGCCTAATCGGGTTCATTCACCGGCCGCCCATGGCACCCGAGTCCATGAAGCCCGCGTTACACCATCGAAACCCGGCCACTCATCCGTTTTGTTCTGCGTCCAACGAACTGGTTGAATGGAAGCTGATGCCACGTACCCAACGTGGAATTTTCGTGATCGCCGCTCTGCTCGTCGTCTGCGGAACTGCTGCCGCGCCCGGGCAGGTGCCTCGCCCCGCTCAGCACCTGGTCAGCCCTCCCGCAAACCCGAACCTCATCGTCCTCACGGTCGTCGACCAAAACGGCGTCATCGTCTCCGCCGCGCAGGTCACCATCGACGAGCCCGGACAGTCTCCCCTCCGTATGACCACCGACTATGTCGGACGCTGCTCCTGGACGCCCCGCCAGTCGCAAGCCTATAAGCTCCGCATCGAAAAGCCCGGCTTCTACCAAACCACCGCCGAGAATATCGACCCCGCGCAGAAGACTCTCCGCATCGCGCTCGCCCGCGTCGAGCTCATCCAGCAGCAGGTTGACGTCCATGCCTCCGCACCCGGCATCGATACCGAGCAGATCTCCGACCAGAAAGCCATGGACGTTCCGGAAATCGTCAACGTTCCCTACCCCACCAACATCGACATCCGCAATCTCCTGCCCTTCACCCCCGGGGTCGTCGCCGATTCTTCCGGCCAGGTCCACGTCGCCGGCGGCGAAACCTGGATGACCCTCGATACGCTCGACGGCTTCGACATCCGCGCTCCCATCTTCGGCACCCTCGACATGCGCGTCAGCACCGACGCGGTCCGCTCCGTCGATACCGAAACCACCCGCTACCCCGTGCAATACGGCCGCGCCACCGGCGGCGTCATCGCCTTCACCACGGGCATGGGTGACAACAAATTCCGCTACGACGCCACCGACTTCATTCCTTCCTTCCGCGACCAGAACGGCATTCGCTTCGATACCCTGGAGCCGCGCATCGCCGTCTCCGGGCCGGTCCTCCGCAACAAACTATGGTTCTTCGAAGCGCTCGACACCCAGTACAGCGACATCTACATTCCCGAGCTGCCCTCCAACGCCGACACCGATCATCTGATCCGCGGCAGCAATCTCCTCAAATTCCAGGCCAACCTCGGCTCCCGCAACAGCCTCTCCACCGCTCTGCTCGCCAACGACTACCACTCGCCCTACGAAGGCATTTCGGCCCTCACGCCCCAGCAAAGCACCGACAATCACGACATCCTCGCCTGGCTGCCCTGGCTACGCGATCAGCAAAGTTTCCGCAACGGCGTCATGCTCGACGCCGGTTTCGCGGTCATGCGTTACCGCGAGGGCTGGGAGCCCCACGGAACCGCGCCCTTCGACGTGACCCCCGAGCTGAACAGCGGAAGCAACTTCGAAACCCAGACCACCCGCTCCCAGCGCGTTCAGGGATACGCGGACATCTACTTTCCACCTCAACACTGGGCAGGAAGCCATCAGTTCAAAACCGGCGTCGATGCCGGCCACATCGGTTTCGACGAATACGAAGCCTTCGCCCCCATCAACTATCTGCGCGAAGACGGAACCCTGCTCCGCCAAAGCGTCTTCCCCACATTCGCGCCCTTCACGCGCAACAACCTCGAGCTCGGCGCCTGGATTGAGGATCGCTGGACTCCGCACACCGGCCTGCTCCTCGATCCAGGCCTCCGCTACGACTGGGATGAAATCATCCGCCGCCCGCTGCTTTCTCCGCGCATCGCCTTCAACTGGTCCCCGTCCGGCGTCGAAAACACTACAAAGTTCTCCGCCGGCATCGGCGAATACTACGAGCACACCCAGCTCGAATACCTCACCCGCGCCCTCGCCGGCATTCGCTCCGACACGTACTACGCAGCCGACGGAACCACCCCCACCGGCCCTCCGCTCGAAACTACTTTTACCGCAAACGATCCCTCCCTGCGCGAAGCCCACGCCCTGAACTGGAGCGTCGGCGTGCAGCACAAACTCCCCGCCCAGATCTATCTCGGCGCCAACTTCATGCAGAAGCGCCTCTCCGACGGCTTTGTCTACGCCAATCAGAGCGGCCCGTCCGCGTTCTCCGGCAATTACCTCCTCACCAACGACCGCCAGGATCACTACGACTCCGCGGAAATCGACGCGCGCCGATCCTTCTCCGGCAACTACGCCCTCTTCGCCTCGTACACGCGCTCCTCAGCCATCACCAACGCCGCTCTCGATTACGTTCCCACCTGGTCCATCCTCGGCCCCCAGCAAAAAGGCCCCCTCTTCTGGGATGTCCCCAATCGAGTCCTCTCCTGGGGTTGGCTCCCCGTCTGGCTCCCCGCCTGGGCGCCCTGGTCGGCCTCGGTCCATAAAAACTGGGATTTCGTCTACACCCTCGACTGGCGCTCCGGCTTTCCCTTCGACTCCATCGACGCCAACCAGCAGATCGTCGGCTCGCCCGGCTCCCATCGCTTCCCCGACTTCGCCTCTTTTAGTCCCGGCCTCGAGTGGCGCTTCCACTTCCGGGGAAAATACTTCGGCCTTCGCGGTGTCGCCGAAAACATCACCTCCCGCGCCGATCCTTACATCGTCTACAACAACGTCGATTCCCCCGACTATCTCACCTTCACCCAGCCGCTCGGCCGCGCCTTCACCACCCGCATCCGCCTCATCCAGTCGTCCCGATAAGCTCCGCCCGGCAGCTCGGTCCGCTTACCGCCGGTCCACGCTGTTCCTCTAAATTTTCCCGGTGGATTTTCATCGAAGCTCGTGTAATCTTGCTCTTTGATCGGGTGGTCCGCGCCAGGCCAGGTCCTGGCGTATCCCGTTCAGCAATCGGTCGTGTCCATAGTGTTAACTTGTCAGCACCCGCGATGGCTTTCTATAATCCAGCATCGCTGGCAAACGGTTCGCCGATGACGTAGTGAGTCTGGCTGCGTCTGATCCGAATGGACACGCCGTCGCCGAAGATCCGAGATTCGCATCACGAATTCTCCCAGGAGCGTTGAATGAAGAAGCTTGCTTTTGCCTCGGTTGCGCTGGTCGGCGTTTGCTGCAGCTCGATCGCCTGTTCCCCCCTTTTCGCTCAGGGCGCTGACGGCCAGGCCGCGCAGGGCGCGAACAACTGCAGCCAGATCACCATTAAGGATCCGGCCGAATACAACGCCTACACCAACGCCACCAGCCAGTCCTCTCCGGCGGCCAAGGCCGAAGGGATTGAAGCCTTCCTCACGCAGTATCCCAACAGCGTCGCCAAAGGGCAGATGCTCGAAGCGCTCATGGGCTCCTATCAGGCCACCGGCAACGTGCCCAAAACTCTGGACGCCGCCAAGCGCCTCCTCCAGGCCGAGCCCAATAACCTGCGTGCCCTCACCTTTGTCGTCTATCTCGAACACCTGCAGGCCAACGGCAACCAGGCCACCCTCGACGATGCCGCCACCGTGGCTCAGCAGGGGCTCACCGCTCCCAGAGACACCTGCATGACCCAGGCCGATTACGACAAGCTCAAGGACACCGCCACCCCCGTCTTCTATGGCGCCATCGCCGCCGACGACACCGCGAAGAAAGACTTCAAGGACGAAATCGACGCCTATACCAAGGAACTCCAGTCCTACAAAGATCCCGCCCAGACCACCGTCGTCCCCGCCTTGCTCGATACCTACTACCTCGGCAACGCATATCTCCAGCTCGATCCCAAGGATCTCAAGGACGCCATCTGGTTTCTAACCCGCTTTTCACAGTTTGCCCAGCCGCCCTACAAGCAGCAGGGCGAAGCTGCCGCGGAATATTGGTACAAAAAGTTCCACTGCCCCCCGAATGACGCCCCCTGCAACGCCACTCCTCCTAAGGGTTTCGGCGACATTCAGCAGTTAGCTGCCGTTCCCGCCAATGTGTTTCCGCCCGCCACGTATGACATCACCCCCGCTCCGCCTCCGCCCTCGCCTGCCGACCTGGCGCACCAGGCCATCGTTAGCACCACGGGCTGCGCTGGCGTGACGCCTGCGCCGCCGCCGGCCACTCCGGCTTCTGCCACTGCCGCTCCGGCAGAAGCGCCAGCCGCTGCGCCTGCTGCTTCAGCCACTCCTGCTACCCCCGCCCCGACGGCCTGTACCGATGCCCTCAAGAAAAGCATCGGGCTCGCGGATGAGGAGTTCATCCTCGCCAACGGCGACCAGCAGGACCAGCAACTGATCTGGAGCATCATGAACGGAGTCACCGCCGAAATACCCGGTGTCGTCGTCTCCGCGACTACCTCCTCGGTGCAGCTCGCCGTCACTCAGGACGCGCAGCAGTCCAACACCGCGGACTTCACCATCAATATGAAGGCTCCGCTCAAGACCGCGCCAACCTCTGGAACCAAGGTGACCTACATCGCCACCTTTGACTCCTACACGCAGAAGCCGTCCATGATCATCCTTAAAGATGGTGAGCCCAAGGCTGCAGCCAAGCCGCCGGTGCACCACACCACCACCACCACCCACCACACCGCAGCTCACTAAGCGGCTCTTGCACCCTGACGGGCAGCCCTCGCGGCTGCCCGTTTTGCTGTTAGATTGGAAACGGAATGCGATTTGCGATGCGTAAGTGTGGCGGAGTCGCTCTCGCCGCGGTCATCTCCGTTGTTTCGGCCTTCGCTCCGGGCTCTCTCGCATCGCAGGCCTTCGCGCAGGAACCGCGCTCCGCAGATACCCCGCCCTCGCTTATCCCGCAATACATCGAGCTCGAGCATCGCTCCCCCGCGCAACTCGATCCCGCCGACCTGTCTCTCATCCGCACAAAGCAGCGCGAAATTGCCGCCGAAGCCGCATTCTTCGGGTATGCCCTCAACGCCAGCGGCTGGGATTACGACCAGTCCGTCTGCCCGCTCCTTCACGATGAGTTAGTCCTCCACTACCGCAAACAATTCCGCGACGGAGCGCAGTCGCTCTTCACCGCCCTCGTCCCCCGCGGACCCGGCCGCGTCTTCGTTGTTCCCGTGCTCTACCGCAACGCAACGCCCTTTCGCTCCGCCACCGGCAGCCAACGCAGTATCGCCGTCTTCAATCGCGTCGTTCCCGCCGACGTCGCCGCCAAAGCCGCTCAGCCCGAAGGGAAATGGCTCGACCTCGGTCTCTGCTATGCCGATATCGTCTACGCGCACGCCAACGTGCTCAATCAATCCGGCGCCGAGGTCGGCCTGGTCCGCGCTCCGCTCCCCCTCCTGCACGTTTCTGAGGAAAGCAGCGTGCGCGGCATCACCTTCACCGACCGCAATGCCCCCGGCGAGTACCTGGTCTGGAACCTCACCCTGAATAGCAAGGGACGCGTGACAACGGCAGTCGCCGTGCAACTTTCCGACTATATCGCTCGCGTGAGGAGCGGCGCGGAGCCCACTTCGAAGCCGATGCCGCAGGGCAAAGAGCCGACCATCAAGGTTCTCCCACCCGAACAAGAACTCCCGGTCAAACCCACCCCACAATAGCAATCAGCCACAATCCACCAGCGACCGTCGACTCTCACTCGCTGTTCACTCGTTTTTCGCTCGCCTTAGGCTCGGTTTTCGCTAAACGTTTCTCGCTAAACGTTCCAGGCTAAACGTCTTTCGCTAATCGCTTTTCGCTAGCCCACGAAATCCACGCTCACGGCAAGTGGAATCACCCCGCGCTCGTGTCCCATCGCCAGCAGCCGCCGGATCGCCGCGCGCCCGTCGTCCCCGTAATCCAGCGTCCGCTCGTTCACATACATCCCTACGAATTTGTCCGCCAGGTTCGTGTCGAGGTCACGCCCGAACTGCATCGCATACTGGAGCGCCTCCTCGCGATGATCCAGCCCGTACTGGATACTGTCCTTCAGCGCCTGCGTCACTGTCTGCATCGTCGCATCCCCCAGTGAGCGCCGGATCGCGTTGCCTCCCAGCGGCAGCGGCAGCCCCGTCTCCTCGCGCCACCACACTCCCAGATCGAGGATGCGGCACAACCCGCTGCGCGAATACGTCAGCTGTCCTTCATGGATGATCAGCCCCGCCGAGTAATTCCCCGCCAACACCTCAGGAATGATCTGGTCAAATGGAACAACCGCTGTTTCAATTTCCGGCGCAAACAGCTTCAGCGCCAGGTACGCCGTCGTCATCATCCCCGGCACCGCAATCCTCACGCTGCGAATCTCATCCAGGTTGTACGGCCGCGCCGCCACGATCATCGGCCCGTACCCCTCTCCCACCGACCCGCCGCACGCCATCAGCGCGTACTGCTCCTGAATGTAGGGGTAGACGTGGAACGAAATCGCGGTCACGTCGAAGAAGGCCTCGCGCATCGCCCGCTGGTTCAGCGTCTCGATATCGCACAGCACATGCGTGAACTTGTGCCCGCTCACCCGGACCTTGTTGGTTGCCAGTCCGTAGAACATAAATGCGTCATCGGAGTCGGGACTGTGGGCGATGCTGATTTCGCGAATGGCAGGAGTAGCAGCCATGTCTGCAGACGAAGAACTAAAGGCGCTCAATCCTGGACCCAACCCTTTCCCGCGATGCGTTCCTCCCATTGTCCTACAAACCGCCGCCCCATGCCTCGCAAACTCGCCGCTACACAGTGTCCTGATCTAAATTTCACGATGGATTCTGGATAGTATCGGCATTGCCCAGCAGTCGAACCTTCCCTTCGTAACCCGCACGTGCAGGGGCACGGCTTTCAGCTGTGCCATTACCACCCCAAAATAAGAGTGGGCTTCAGCCCCTGAGCATCTCCCAATATGACCAGCCACGCTTCCCTTCGTAATCCACACGTGAAGGGGCACGGCTTCAGCCGTGCCATTACCAGCCCAAAATAAGAGTGGGCTTCAGCCCCCGAAGGGCCTTCCCAAATCGCCCCCCACCCTTCCCTTCGTAACCCACACGTGCAGGGGCACGGCTTTCAGCCGTGCCATTACCACCCCAAAATAAGGGTGGGCTTCAGCCCCTGAGCAATCTCTATGTCCATCCCTGCCCGCAATGCCGATCCCTCCAACATTGTCCAATCCGATCGCACCTTCTTTGTCACCACCCAAACCTGCAGGAAAAAACGCCTCCTCCAATCGGACCGCAACGCCACTCTGCTCATCGATGTCCTTCGCTCCTGCGTCCGAGCCCACCGCTTCCAACTCCATGACTTCGGCGTCATGCCCGACCACGTACACTTACTCCTCGCCGTTGCCGACGGCGTGACCATTGAAAAAGCCATGCAATTCATCAAAGGCGGATTCTCCTTCCGCCTCAAACGCGAGACCAGCTATACCGGCGAAGTCTGGCAGCATGGGTTCACCGACCGTCGTGTACGCGACGTTGAAAGTTTTGAAGATCACCAGCGCTACATCGCCGCCAACCCGGTCACAGCAGGCCTCGCAACTTCACAAGAGGAATTTCCCTGGTGCTTCACAACCCTCGCGAGAGCAAAATCCCTGTCCCCGCGCTCGACTCAGCTCCGCAGCCACGCCGGCGGGACTTGACCATCGCCTCTTCGAACGCAGCCTCCGACCCCTCGCGGCGACAATCCGTTCTCAACTTGGGCCGCGTACTATGCACAGCCTACAATGGCCTCGAGACCAGTCCCGATGCCCCTTCGCCGATTTTCGTTCTTCGCAGTGCCGCTCGCACTCGCACTCGCCTTCGCGCCGCAACATCTGCTGCACGCGCAACCCTCCGTCAC
>JBEKIN010000061.1:0-17306 GCA_050011735.1 Acidobacteriaceae bacterium
TGCCGCCGCCACCCCCTCCTCCTCCACCGCCGCCGCCACCACCACCGCAGCCGATCGCTCCCGCGATCACGACCAGCGCCAGCACGCTGAACAGCGCGCGCCACGCCCGCCGCCGCGCCGGAATCCCAAAGAACAGCACCAGCGCCAGCACTGTACCGCCGGCGCCGAGGAAGAAATTCTTCAGCGGCAGATCCAGCGCCCCGCTCGTCGCCGCTGTGGTGCTCACGATCAGCGTCGCCGTCGCAGCCGTCGTCCCGTTAATGACGACTGACACAACCGAGCACATTGGCAGGTCCACCGCACTCGGGGGCGAACTGGTCAGCGCGCAACTCATGTTCACGGCCCCCGTGAAGCCCCCTCCCGGCGTCACCGTGATCGTGGATTGATTGCCGGTCGTCGCCCCAGGATTCACTGTGATATTGCCGCTGCTGGTCAGCGCGATCGTCGGAACCGGCGGCGCATTCACCGTCACCGCAATCGGCGTACTGCTGGTAATCGCCGCATTGTTGGAGTCGGTGCCGGTCACCGTGACCGTGTACGCACCCGTCGTCGTGGACGAGGTGCTGGTCAATGTGACGAAGCTCGTTACCCCCTGCGTGGTCGTGATGCTCAGCATTGTCTGGACCGCACAGGTGATTGGGCTGGTCGGGTTCGACGGGGCTGCCGTCACTGCGCAGGTCTGATCCACAGTTCCCACATAGCCGTTCGTCGGCGTGACCGTCACCACCGCGGAGGTATTCGTCGTTCCAGCGTTCATGGCGATCGGCCCGTTATTGGTCAGGGAGATCCCGGCATTCGAAGGAAGCGAATTCACCGTGACCGTGAAACTGGTGCTCGCGGTGATTTTTCCGGTATCGTTGACGGCGCTGACTATCACCGTATATGCGCCTGGCGTCGTGTTGGTGACGCTGCTCACCGTCATCGCAACCGGGACGGGTGACGTGCCGCTCACCTGGACGTTCTGAGGCCCGCCGCAAAGTAAGACGGTCGACGTGCAGGTAAAGGTGACCGGGCTGGTAAATCCGCCGCTTGGCGTCACCGTCACCGTGAAGTTAGCGGACTGGCCCGCGGTCATCGTAATGTTGCCGCTGTTGCTGAGAGTAAAGCTGCCTATGCCGCTGGTGTCATACAGCGTAGCGGTCGTACTCGAGCCGGCATAATTGCCGTCGCCGCTGTAAGTCAGGGTGACGACATTGTTGCCAGGCGCCAGTAGTTGTCCGTTGATGTCGCCCAGGCCCGTGAGGACATAGTTGATATCAGTGGCGGATAAGACCTGCACGGTTGCGGAGAGACTTGGAATCGTACCGACCGTGATTCCGTTTGCGGTCATAGTGACCGTCCCGGTGGGTGCCACGCCCAGGTTATAGGGAGTGGTGATGTTGACCACTGCCGTCCCGGGAACTCCAAAACTCACTGTGGTCGGGTTGACGGTGGCCGTCATGCTGGTCGCGCCCTTCACCACCGTAAACGCGACCGCCGAGCTCGTGCTCGCGTTATAGCTCGCGTCGCCTGAATACTTCGCGGCGACGCTGTGCGCCCCGACCGCAAACACATAGTACGGACTGCTGTCCGGCGGCCAGGTTGCCTGATTGCCGTTCCCGCTCACGTTGACGGTGGCCAGCGCTGAACTGCCGTCGGTGTAAGCCACCGTGCCCGTCGCCACTCCCTCGGTCTTCGCTCCCTCCGCCGTGCCCGTGATCTGCGCATCGGCGAAAACGAACGACCCGTACGGAATGCTGGTGAGGCCCGCCACCGAAATACCCGTCAGCGGATTGTAGGCATTCACCTCCAGCGACGTGGTGCTCGCCTCCGCCGCAATCGTCACGCTGATCGCCGGCGTCGACGTGCTGGATGCATCGGAAGTGTCGCCGCCGTACCGCGCCGACACGGTATACGTCCCGCCCGGCAAGCCGTTGTACGTCGCCGTCCCCGCTCCGCTCGTCAGTGGAATGGAAAACTGTCCGTTGTTCTGCGGGCCGCTGGTCGTGCCCCCTGAAGTCTGATTCGCCGTGTCGATCACCGCCACCGCGCCGGTCGCCGCCGCCGGTGTCACTCCAACATTGAACGTGACCGTGGCCCCATGCGTGCCGCTGTAGGCCGCTGTCGAGTTGTCGATCTTGAAGCTCGTCGACGTCGACGTCAACGCGACGCTGCTCCAGTTCTTGACCAGCTGATTCACATCGACGCTGCCCAGCCCGGTCGCCACATCGTAGCCTGTGCCGGTGTTGTACCCAGTTAGAAATCCGTTGCTCCCGCAGTTCACCGAGCCGCTCGCGCACGGCACCGAGTTGTTGCCCACCGTCACGTCGTGGAACACGGTCGAGTATTTTGACTTCGCCAGCTGGTAAAGAACGAAATCCGCCTGGCCCAGGCGCGCGCCTCCCTGCGATTGCGCAACCAGCGCCAGCATGCCGGCAAACGCCGGAGCCGAGGCCGATGTACCCCCCACCCCCAGAAACGATGTGCCGTTTTGCAGCACGCCGCCCGAGGTCTGGCAATCGGTGAACGTATCCAGAGGATCTCCGTCGGTCAGGTTGTCGGAGCAAACCAGCCAAAATGCCTGCTTGTTTCCATTCGAGGCGAACAGCGAAACGTCGGGCACATCGCGCGCGCCGTCCGCCAGGGTGATCGAACTCTGAAACGCGGGCTTGCTGTAAACAAGGCTCACGCCGCCGCTGCCCGCTACGATGTTCGTTTCCCCCAGTCCGTTCACGTAGGCAACGTTGGCGGTGAGCAAGCCGTCCACTGTCGTGCTGTCGTTCCACGGATTCTCCGGAATGTACTTCTGCGCGGTGCGGTAGTACGGAGCAGCGCCGCTCGTCGTGTCGGTTACGTAGGTCGCAAACGACCCTGGCAACACGTCAAAATCCGTCCCGCCCACCGCGGTCACCCACGGCGTCGACGCCATGCCGCTCACCGCCAGGCCGTACTGCGCTACTTCCTCGGTGTCGAAATCGTCGCATCCCGCCGAGCCGCCGTCGCCCGCCGAAACCGTCCAGCTGATCCCCTGCGCCGCCGCTTGCTGCGAAGCTTCGAGCAAAAACGCGTTCCCCGCCGTCCCCAGCCCCGCTTCGCACTGCCCGAAGCTCATGCTCAGAATGCTCACCGTGTTGTCGTCAATCGCCCGCAGCACCGCGTTGTACAGCCCCGATGCGATGTCGCTGTCCGCCGAGGTGTAGAAATACACCTTCGCCTTCGGCGCGATGCCCCCCGAAACTTCGTTGTCGAGCAGCGCTTCGATGCCCGCGCCGTTCAGCCCCGGATCGTCCCCGTCCACGATCACCGTCGGCAGATTTACCGTGCTCGACGTTTCCCCCAGAAAGGCGATCCGGTAGTTCCCCACGTCGGCAACGGTCAGGTCGGAAACCCCGACGATGCCGAGGTTCACGCCCGTGCCGTCGTAGGTCGTACCGGTGGTGTAATTGCCATTCAGGCTGGTATTCGGCGTGTCGTAAATCGTCGCCGCATCCGCCGGATCGACAAACAGAAAAGGCTCGCCGCTCCCGTTGAAGAGCGTCAGGTCCGGCTCGATCGTATGCGTTGCCGCGTCGTAGTGCCCGGTCCCTCCCTTCACGAACTCGGGCTTCGGGCGAAAGTCATTCAGCGGGCCCACGCCCGCCACCACCGGCGCCAGCGCGGCGGGAATTTGTGGATCGTTGATATTGGCGTAGTGCGTCGCGCCGGCCACTGAAAACGCGTGAATGGAAGTGTGGAACGCGCTCTCGAGCTGGCCCGTGGTTCCCGAGAACTGAATCACGTTGCGCCCCTGCGGCACTTTCTCGATCTTGAATCCGTGCGATTGCAGCCAGCTTTCCACCGTCTGCAAGTCGGAATCCCCGATCCCAAAGGCCGCTCCATACTGCGCCGGCGTCAGCCACTTGTGAAACGACGGCGACGACGGGTTCTGTACATCGGCCAGATACTGCGTCAGCGCCTGCTCCTGCGCCGCGCTCCGCTGGATGACCAGCAGAATCCGGCCCGTCGCCATCGACGCCGGCGCCGCGCCCCGATCGAAGCGCGCCTGCGCCAGAGGGTGAACATTCCCCGGCAGCGCAACCAGGTTGGTTTCGTCAATCGGCGCCGTGATCCGATGCACGGATGTGGACGCGCCCACGGTTTGCGATTGAACAGGCAGGTTGATGCAGGCGGCGGAAAGCAGGATGACGCTGAGAGAACGAACCAGACGCATAATGACCTCGGCAGGATTGGGCTGAACCAACCCAAAGCGGAACGCCGCCCGCGCCAACTGCGGCGGGAACGTTCGAGAGAAGAATGACCAACAAATTGATTGCGCCCGAATGGTATCCCGAGACCGGCGTTGCGACAATACCCTAAATCGCGACGACTCTGCAGGATCAATCACAGCTCATCGTCGTGTCCGGCCGGCCGTCAAACGGATTATTCCGCTCCAGTCAGCGCGAATCGGGTCAGCCAGTGCAGTCCTGACCCCCTACCCCTCCGCAAACTCGCATGTGTATGAAAACAGGGCCTTTCTTTCGCGCGCTCAGCGCAAATGTTTGAAAACAAGTTAGTTCCCAGAGGGCCTCGAGCCAGGTAATTGAAAAGACAGCCAGTAGCCGGTAGCCAGTAGCCGGTAGCTAGTAGCCTGGAAGCGGCGTAGCTGGTGGCTGGTAGCAAGTGGTGAGTGGCTGGTAAAGCCGATAGCCCGTGGTTGGCGGTCGATTGCTCCCCGTCTCTGAATCTCCAAGCGAACAGAAAAGGCCGCCTCGTGAGGGCGACCTTTTCTGTTCTTACTCTCTATTATTCAGAATACCAAGTCCAGCCTGAAAATCGGCCAAAATACTTCACGTGTATTGTGGTGGACGTCGTTTGGAATGAGGGGGCGTTACTTTGGTGAAGAGGTGCGGGGGTTGACAATTTTTCGAAAAAGCACCAACCGAGCCGCTTTCCCCTTCTCGACTAGCCGTTCTCGCTCGGTGTTTGCTCGGTGTTTGCTAACGGTACTTTGCTAAAAGTCTTTCGCTAAACGCTTTTCGCCAACGGCCTTTCGCTCGCCTCAGACCGCCAACTCAGCCTCAGCGACAGTCGCCTTCATCGTCAGCAGGCCTTCGACCTTCGTCATGCGGAACAGCTCCATCACGCGCCCGTTCACGCCGGCCACGACCAGCTTCCGGCCAGCCCGCTGGCTCGACACGAAGTAGTTAATGATCGCGCCCATGCCGGCCGAGTCCATGTACGGTACAGCGGTCAGATCCAGGATCAGAGCCGGCGGTGGATCGCTGCGCAGCGTGTTTTGAAATTCGAAAAGGCCGCTCAGCGTGAGCGGGCCGGTCAGGCGCAGAATCCGGCAACCCGGAGCCTGCCCAGCGACGCTTTCGAGCGTCAGCGGTTCGGCGGACATAGCTGAAAATATAAAGGTTGGCACGATCCATGACGGTTACAATTCCATGAATTGCTCGGCCCTTTCCGCTCGGCTGCCACAATCGGCGCCCTGTGTGCGTCTATTGTTCAGCTTTGATTTTTCCCTGCGAGACCGGAGAATACCTTCAGATTTCGTGCGCTGCCTGCTCTCATCGTTGAGCCGCTCCTTGCCGCTGCTGATCGTCGCTGCGGGCCTCGTCGCCGCGCTTCCGGCTGCGGCCCAGGAAACTTCCGCAGCTTCCGCAGCTCCTTCTGGCTACGCCGTCAGGGGCACTATCGTGAACGCGACCAGCGGCCAGCCGGTTGCCCGCGCTCTCGTCGCCCTCAACGAGGACAACGCCATGCTCACCGGCAGTGAAGGGGAGTTCTCCTTCGACAATATTCCGGCCGGCGAATATATGGTCTCCGTGCAGAAACCCGGCTACTCCGGCTTGGGCGGAATGATGGCAGGCATCGGCGCGATGGTCGCGCGTTACTCCATGGGTGGCCGCCGCCTGCAAACCGCGCCGCCGCGCCGCATTCAGGTCGGCCCTGACATGCCGTCGCTGACCTTCGCCATTACGCCGCTCGCCATGATCGCCGGCCACATCACGCTCTCCACCGCCGATCCGGCCGACGCGATTCAGGTCCAGGTCTATGGCAGGCAATCGCAGAACGGCCGCACGCGCTGGAGCCTCGCCGGGCAGGCGAGGACCCGCAGCGACGGCTCTTTCCGTATCCCCGATTTAGCGCCTGGCACGTATATCGTTACCACCCAGGCTTCTCTCGACCGGCCACCTTCGTCCAGCAACAATCAAACGCCAGTGTGGGGTTATCCGGCGCTGTATTATCCCGGCGTCACCGAAATTTCCGGAGCCGGAATGCTCTCGCTCAGCGCAGGCCAGCAGGCCGAGGCCGACCTTATTTTGACGCGCCAGCAATTCTTCCCTGTGATTGCGGTGGTTCACAGTCCATCGGATACGCCGGCCAATTTCGAGGTCCTCGACAGCGCCGGTCGTCCCACAGGCTTGCCGGCTTCCTGGGATCGACGAGAGGGGTTAGTGCGCGCCAGCGTGCCCAGCGGCACATGGACCATGGAAGCTCACGCCTACGGCCGCATGATGCAGTGGGGAAGCACCAGCTTTCAGGTCAACGGCGCCCCGGCGAGCTTCGCCATCAGCATCGTGCCGGTTCCGCGCATTCCGGTCGTGATCCGCCGTGAATTTCTCGCCCTCGCCGACAGCTCGCAGCAGCCGGACACTTCCGGCCCCGGCATGAATCTTTCCCTCGCACCGGCCGACGACATCGACCTTGGCCGCGGCGGCGGAGGCGGTTTGAATCATGAAGACGCGAGCAGCAACGAATGGCAGCTCAACATTACTCAGCCGGGCCGCTTTTGGATTGAGGCCCAGGCATTTCCGCCCGCCTATATCAGCTCCATCACCAGCGGCGGCGTCGATCTGGGCAGCAATCCTCTCGTCATCATTCCCGGCAGCACACCGCCACCCGTCGAGGTCACGCTGCGCAACGATGCAGGCACCATCACCGGCCAGGTCGACAGCCAGAATCCGAATGCCTCCGCATCGACCACCACTCCTGGCGAACGTCCGCAGGTCTGGATTTACGCGATTCCCCTTTTCTCTACGGCGGCGAGGCTTCCCGAAGGATCGATGGAGTCCACGGGCCAGTTCAACATTCCCATGCTCGCTCCCGGTTCGTACCGGGTGGTCGCCTGCGACTCGCAACAGGACATCGACTTCCATTCGCCCGAGGGTCTCGCTGCCTGGGCCGGCAAAGGCCAAACCGTCACCGTCGATCCAGGCGGAACCGCGAGCGTCGAGCTCGACATCCTGCACGTGCCGGAGGCCGCCCAATGACGCGCACCTTCGCCACGGCTTCCCTGCTCTTTTGCCTCTCGCCTGTTCTGGCCGCACAGTTGGTGCCGTCACCGCCGCCTCCACCACCGCCGCAAGCGCAGTACGATACTCCGCCTGAGAAATCCGCAACCCTGTCAGGCCCTGCGACCTTCAGCATCAGCGGCACTGTCGTCAGCGCGACCACCGGCACTCCGCTCGATCGCGCCGAGGTTTCGCTCTCCACGCCTGGTCCGCGAGGCTCGCAGGTCGCTGAATCCATCACCACGGAGAACGGCAGCTTTCGCTTCGATCGTCTGCAGGCCGGCAAGTACAGGCTGAGCGCCTCGCGCCGCGGTTACATCACCGCCGGTTATCAGGATCACGATGGATTCTTCACCGGCATCGTCACCGGCCGGAATCTAAGCACCGATGGACTGCGGCTGGAGCTTCTGCCTACGGCGATCATCGGCGGCGTCGTTACCGACGACTCAGGAGAGCCGGTCGGCGGTGCTCAGGTACATCTCTTCCGCCTGGATCAGTACACCGGCGAAGGCAAAATAGTCGGCGCCGGACAGGACACCACCGACGACACCGGAACCTATGAGTTTGCGCGACTCAAGGCCGGCACCTACTACGTCGGCGTTTCCGCGTCACCCTGGTATGCTTTCCATCCAGGCCGCAAGACCGATGCCAGCGGCAACCCTCTGCCCGACGACCAGCAACCGCACTCGCCTCTGGACGTCGCGTATGGGATGACCTTCTATGAGAACGCCACGGACTCCGCATCGGCCTCAGCCATCTCGCTCAACGCGGGCGATCGCACCGAGATCAACTTGTCGATGCACGCGGTGCCGGCCATACACATTCAGGTCACGCTCCGCGCTGCGGAACAAGGCGCGGGCCGAGGCATCATCATGCCCATGTTGTCGCAGGACGTGTTCGGCGAACAGCAAATGCAGCCTGGCGGCGTCACCTGGATGACGACCCGCGACAACAATCAAACGCTTGGCGAGTTTGGCGGCATCGCACCAGGCCACTACGTCCTTCGCCAGTTCCAGCAGCCTGGCGGCGGTGAGGGACCCCGCACTGCCGCTGTCGACCTCACCACCAACCAGACGGTCGACTTTACGGCTGCGTCGGTTAGCGGCGTCGACGTCTCCGGCAAAGTCGTGATGGCTTCCGGAGCCAAACTACCCAACCGGACCCGCATCTCGCTGGTGCCGGCCGAGGGCGGCTCCTCGCGCGAAAGCGCTCTCATCGATGCCGACGGCGCCTTCGCTCTCCACTCTGTTCCACCCGGACGTTACGACCTCCAGCTCGGCGCTTCGGGCGCCCAGCTCGCCGTTGCACAAATGGCGGCCAATGGCGCGGACTTCGAGGGAAGCCACATCACCGTGGCTGCTGAACCCGTTTTGCTCGCCGCCACGCTCGCCAGCGGATCGACCACCATCACCGGCTACGCACGGCGCGACGGCAAGCCTCTGGGCGGCGCAATGATCCTTCTCGTCCCGCGCGACCCCAATGCCAGCCGCCAGCTCATCCGCCGCGATCAGAGCAATTCCGACGGCAGCTTCACTCTGAACGGGGTTATTCCGGGAAGCTACACTCTGGTCGCCATCGTCGATGGCTGGACCCTCGACTGGGCGAGCCCTGAAGTCATCGCACCTTATCTGAGCCACGGCGTCAGGGTACGCGTCACCGGACAGAAGAGCCTGGACCTTCCCACAGCTGTCGAAGTTCAGCCGCGCTGAAGCCGCCCCGTGCTAATCCACGCGAACCACGATCAGCGAAGCATCATCCTGCAGCTTGCCCCCGCAAAACTTCGTCACCGCCGTCAGAATCTCCTGCCTGAGACCCGCCGCGCCCAACGAACGCCCATTCTCCACCGTGGCAATCAGCCTCTGGTAGCCAAACTCCTCGTGCCGCCGGCCTTCTGCCTGCAGCAGCCCATCGGTCAACAGCAGCAGGCAATCGCCGGACCGTAACTGCACTTCCTGATTCTGATACAGCCAGTGGGAAAAAATGCCGATCACCCCGCTGAAGCTTGCCAGAAACTCCACCTTGCCGTCGCCCCGCACCAGCAGCGGCAGGCAATGTCCCGCGCTTTCGTAGCGCAGCCGCCCATTTCCTCGTTCCAGCACCCCATAGAACATGGTCACGTATCGGGTCTGCGCACCCGGCCTGCACAGCGCCTGATTCACCTGCGTGCACAGCTCTGCCGGCGAAGCAGCGTCCGGCGCAAACTTCCGCACCGCGTCGCGCAATTCGCTCGTCAGCATCACCGCCGTCATGCCCTTACCCGAAACATCGGCGATGCAGAGCGCCAGCCGGTCGCCGGCCAGGGAGAAGACGTCGAAATAGTCCCCGCTGACCTGCGCCGACGGACGCCACGCGCTTGCAATCTGAAAACCCTCCAGCTGCGGTATCTCGCCCGGCAGCAGCCGCGCCTGGATCGCGCGGGCCTTCTCCTCCTCGGCCTTCCTCGCGCGGCTCGCCGCCAGCGGCAGTTTCAGGCCCAGCAGCCTCCGCGGCTCCGTTTCCGATTCAATGCGCATGATCATGCCAGCCTACCAGCCGCGCACCGCCAGGCGCCAAAAAATATTAGGCCCTTACGCCGGCTTCATCCGCCAGCAATTGAAAAAGGGCGCATCCCCATGCGGGATGCGCCCTTCAAACTACACTGGCTGTTCTTCGCTAATGGCTTGCCGTTCGCTCGTTTTTCGCTTTGGCGTTAGCTCGCTTTTGGCAGCTTAGGAGGCCTTCTCTTCGCCGCCCTCGCCAGCTGGCTCTTTCTCAGCCATTGCCTTCTGCATCTCTTCGCGGCGCTTGGTTCGAGCCTCGGCGCGCTTCTGGCGCTTCTCGTCGAGCACCTGCTCCGCATCGACCAGCTCGATATACACCTTTTCGGCTCCGTCGCCGCGCTGGAATCCGGCGCGAATGATGCGCAGGTACCCGCCGTTGCGATCGCCGTACCGCGGCGCGACCGTATCGAACAGCCGAGTCACCGCTTCGCCCGTCTGCAGAAAGGCCAGCGCCTGGCGCCGCGAGTGCAAATCGCCCTTCTTGCCCAGGGTGATGAGTTTCTCGACGTGCGGCCGCGCGGCTTTCGCTTTCGCCACCGTGGTCTGCACGCGATCCTCCAGAAGAATGGACGTTACCAGGTTGCGCAGCAGCGCGCGGCGATGGCTCGGGTTCCGTCCCAGTTTGTATCCTGCATTGCGATGACGCATTTTGATCTCTCTGTTCTTATCTCTTACTCGCCAACCCGACGCAGGAGACAGGTCTTTCTGTAACCTGTCCCCTGCAACCTGTACCCTGCAGTTAGAAGTTCTCCGTCTCGGGCTGAATCGGCAGATCCGAATCCAGTCCTTCGTCCTCGTCGTCGTCGTAGCGGCTGTAGCTGGCGGCAAGCTGCGCGGCCGGCAGAACACTCGTCGGTCCCGGCACCGCATTGCCCTGCTCGTCGATCCGCATGCCCAGCGACAAGCCCATCTGCGCGAGGATTTCCTTGATCTCGTTCAGCGATTTCCGCCCGAAATTCTTGGTCTTCAGCATTTCGGCTTCGGTCTTCTGCACCAGTTCGCCGATGGTCTGAATGTTCGCGTTCTTCAGGCAGTTGTAGCTGCGCACGCTCAGCTCCAGCTCTTCGACTGAGCGATTCAGGTTCTCGTTCTTGAGCTGAACGCGGCCCTCTTCGGCCAGGCCCTCCGCTTCGATCTCTTCCTCGAAGTTGATGAAGATGCTCATGTGATCTTTGAGCAGCTTCGCCGCGAGGCCGATCGAATCCGCCGGCAGCACCGAGCCGTTGGTCCAGACTTCGAGCGTCAGCTTGTCGTAATCGGTGATCTGTCCCAGGCGCGCCGCATCCACGGTGAAGTTCACCTTGCGCACCGGCGAGTGCACCGAATCCACCGGAATGAAGCCGATGCCCAGATCGGAATCGAAGTTCTTGTCGGCGGAGACATACCCGCGGCCGCGCTTCAGCCGCATCTCCATGCTGAGCCGCCCGCCTTCGCTGACGGTGGCGATATAGACATCCTTGTCGAGAATTTCCACGTCCCCGTCGGCTTCGATCATTCCGGCGGTCACGACTCCCGGCTGTTCGGCATTCAGATAGAGGGCCTTCGGGCCGTCTCCATTCAGCTTGAATGGAATCTGCTTCAGGTTCAGCAGAATGTCGGTCGCATCTTCCACCACGCCCGCGATCGACTGGAATTCGTGCAGAACTCCTTCGATGCGAACCGCGGTGACCGCGGCGCCTTCAATGGATGAAAGCAGGGTCCGCCGCAGGGCGTTGCCAACAGTTGTGCCGAATCCGCGCTCGAACGGCTGCGCGCTGAATTTGCCGTATTTCTCGGTGAGCGTCTCCGTCTCCACGGCCAGACGCTTGGGTTTCTGAAATCCTCTCCAAAGCATATCGATATCTCCGCACAGCGAGCGCCGCGAAGCATTTTGCAGCGGCTGTGCCGTTTCACTCCGTGATTGATTTCGCCTTTCGGCGTCCTGCTTACTGCGAGCCGGTAGGCGGTAGCCCGTCGCCGGTAGCTTTCACCCGGTACTGGTTCCCGTCTTCCAGCTTACTTCGACTTCCTTACCACGCCTGCAGCTACCCGCTACCAGCTACCGGCTACCGGCTTACTTCGAGTACAGTTCCACGATCAGCTGCTCGTTCACCGGCAGGTTAATGTCTTCCCTCTTCGGCAACGACAACACCTTGCCGCTCAGGTTGTTCGGATCGATGGTCAGCCAGGTTGGCGCCGGCTGATGGCTCGCGAACTCCCGCGAACTCTCCACCAGCGTCAGCTTCGTGCTGTTCGGACGAATCTTGATCTCGTCACCCACCCCAATCTGAAACGAAGGGATGTTCACCTTGCGTCCGTTCACTTCGATGTGCCCGTGGCGAACCAGCTGCCGCGCCTGGCGCCGCGAACTGGCGAACCCGAGACGGAAGGTCACGTTGTCCAGGCGCCGTTCCAGCTGCTGCAGCAGCAGCTCGCCGGTGACGCCGGGCGTGCGCGCAGCCTTCTCGTAATAGGCGCGGAACTGCCCTTCAAGGGTAAAGTAGATGCGGCGCGCCTTCTGCTTCTCCCGCAGCTGCAGGCCGTAGCCCACGATCTTCGCCTTGCGATCGCGGCCGTGCTGGCCTGGGGCAAAATTGCGCTTCTCGATCGGGCACTTGTCGGTGAAACACTTCGCGCCCTTCAGGAACAACTTCATGCCTTCTCGCCGGCACAACCGGCAGACGGGTCCTGTATAACGTGCCAATGCATTCTCCTTAATTCAGAGGCCGACCGGTTTACGGATCAAAATCCTTCGTCCCGGTCCATCCTTAGTTTAACCCAGCGTACAGCGTTTAGCGGTTAGCGGACAGAAAACGTCCGGGATCAAAGCCCTATCCGCTGAACGCTATCCGCTATCCGCTGCTTTTTTAGACCCGCCGTCTCTTCGGCGGCCTGCACCCATTGTGCGGAATCGGCGTAACGTCCCGAATCGACCGCACGTCAATGCCCGCCGCAGCCAGGGCTCGCACCGCCGACTCGCGGCCCGAACCCGGCCCGCTCACCCGCACATCGACGGAGCGGACGCCGTGATCGCGCGCCATATTGGCCGCATTCATGGCCGCCTGCTGCGCCGCGAACGGCGTGCCCTTGCGCGATCCGCGAAAGCCCAGCGAACCGGAGCTTTTCCACGACAGGGTGTTGCCCTGCTGGTCGGTAATCGTAACGATCGTGTTGTTGAACGTCGCCTGAATGTGCACCAGGCCGAACGGCACATTCTTCCGCTCGCGCTTCTTGAACTTCTTGTTCCGCGCGGCCTTGCCTGTAGCTGCCTTTGCCGGTTTCTGGTCCGCCATTAGGTCTTCGCGCTCGCTTTCTTCTTGTTGGCCACCGTGCCCTTACGCGGGCCCTTGCGGGTGCGGGCGTTGGTGTGGGTGCGCTGGCCGCGTACCGGGAGGCCGCGGCGATGCCGCTGCCCGCGATACGACTGGATGTCGACCAGCCGCTTGATGTGCATGGTGGTGTCCTTGCGGAGATCGCCTTCCACATCGCCCTGCTCTTCGATGACCTGGCGAATGCGATTGACCTCGTCCTCGCCCAGATCCTGAATCTTCTTGAACGGATCGACCTTCGCGATTCCCAGAATCTTCAGAGCGCGCGGATTGCCGATCCCGTAGATGTACGTCAGCCCGATTCTTGCCTGCTTGTTGCGGGGAAGATCGACGCCTGCAATACGTGCCATACGGTTTCCTTCGTGTTACTCCGAAAACATCCCGGAGTGGTTATTCCGGCCGAATCTCGTACCGGAGTGATGAGAGCCTGAGTGCAACAACCTCGGGGTTCATCGCAAGCCCTTCCGGCTAACTCGCCCCTGCTTCTTTCAACTTCTGAGAGAAGCTCAACTCTCCAACGCAGCGTTCGGGCACTGATCACTGACAACTGATCACTGGTTCATCCCTGGCGCTGCTTGTGTTTCGAGTTCACGCAGATCACCCGCACCACTCCACGGCGATGGATGACCTTGCACTTGTCACAGATCTTCTTAACCGACGCCCGAACCTTCATGAAACCAGCTCCCAGCCGCTAGCCTTTAGCTATTAGCTCGTTCTTCTTTTGTCGCGCGGCCCGCATTTTCTGCTGCCGGCTAAAAGCTAATAGCTAAAAGCTAGTAGCTACTTGTACCTGTACACAATCCGCCCGCGATTCAGATCGTACGGGCTCAACTCCACCGCCACGCGGTCGCCGGGAAGAATGCGGATGAAGTTCTTCCTCATGCGCCCCGAGACGTGGGCCAGCACCTCGTGCCCGCCGCTGCTCTCCAGCTTCACCTTGAACATTGCGTTCGGCAACGTCTCGAGAACCGTTGCCATGACCTCAATCGCGTCTTCCTTCGACAATCGTTATCCTTAAACTCAGCTCTGCTGCTTCTCTGTTTTGTCCGTGCCTGAACCCCTCAGGCGCGCCACTGCGGCTTCCACTTCAGCCGCCACTGCGTTTACCGGCTTACTGCCATCCACTGCTTCGAATCTTCCCTGAGCGCGGTAATGCTCCACCACCGGAGCCGTTTGCGAATCGTACGTTCGCATCCGCTCCCTGAACACTTCCTCAGTATCGTCTGAGCGCCGCACCAGAGGTGTGCCGTCCAGGTCGCACTTCTCATCGACCTTCGGCGGCTGCAGGTAGATGTTGTAAATCGTCCCGCAGACTGGGCAGATGCGCCGTCCGGTAATACGGCGCAATAATTCATTGTAGCCGACCTGGATGCTCACGGCAATCACCGCAAGCACCCCGGCATCGGCCCCCACGTGCTCATCCAGCCACTTCGCCTGCCCCAGCGTCCGCGGATATCCGTCGAGGATGTAACCGCTCGCCGTGTCCGGTTGCTTTAGCCTCTCGGCTACCATCTCGTTCACCAGGTCATCGGGAACCAGCTTGCCCTCGTCCATGATCTGCTTCGCTTTCGATCCCAGCGGCGTTCCGTGATCGCGGTTGTAGCGCAGCAAATCACCGGTAGAAATCTGCGGAATCCCCCACTTCGCCGCCAGATCTTTCGCCTGTGTTCCCTTGCCTGCTCCCGGAGCGCCCAGCAGAAGAATCGGCCCCGGCTTTCCTTTTAACGACCCACTCACGTCCACGTGCGCATCCGCCATTGCCAGCGTCATTACCAGGCCCGCCTTCCGCGAATTCTTCCGCTCTTCGGAGAGAATCCTTCATAGTGCCGCATGATCAGCTGCGACTCGACCTGATTCACGGTATCCATCGCTACCCCCACCACGATCAACAGCGATGTGCCGCCAAAATAGAAGTTAAAACCAAGCCCGTTGGTCACCCATAGCGGCATGGATTCAAAGAACCGCCCCACCAGCCAAAGATGGTTCAGGTGAATGCCGCTGATCATCAGCTGCGGAATGATCGCCACGACGATCAGGTAGAGCGCGCCCACCATCGTGATCCGGGTCAGAATCTCGTTGACATAGTCGGAAGTACGCCGCCCTGGCCGGATGCCTGGAATAAATCCGCCGTACTTGCGCATGTTATCGGCGATATCGTCGGGCCGGAACACGATCGAGATATAGAAATACGCGAAGAAGACAATCGCGATCATGTACAGCAACTCGTAAGCCGGCTCGCCCGCGCGCAGCGCATCGAAGGTGCGCGAGAGCCACGCACTGTTCTTTACGAATGCTGCTTGCCCAAACAGCATCGGCGCCGACAGAACCGAAGCCGCAAAGATAATCGGCATCACTCCGCCCGAGTTCACCTTCAGCGGAAGGTGCGTGGACTGACCGCCCATCAGCCGCCGTCCCACGATGCGCTTGGCGTACTGCACCGGAATGCGCCGCTCGCTGCGCTCCACGAAGACGATGAACGCCACGATGGCCACCATCGCGACCACCAGCAGGATCAGCGCCGGAACCGTGAACACTCCAAACCGCTGCGATCTGGCCGTGCTGATCAGATCGGCGATGCCGCGCGGCAGGCCCACCACGATGCCCGAGAAGATCAGCAGGCTCATCCCGTTTCCGATGCCGCGCTCCGTGATCTGCTCGCCCAGCCACATAATGAACGTCGTTCCCGTGGTCAGCGTGATCACCGTCATCGCGATGAAACCGAGTCCGGGGTCAAGCACCAGATTGCCGGACGAGCTGCGCAGCGCGATCGCGATCGCCGCCGACTGAATCACGCCCAGGCCCACCGTGACATACCGGGTCCACTGCGTGATCTTCCGCCGCCCGATCTCGCCCTCTTTTTGTAGTTTGGCCAGTGGTTCATACACCACAGTCAGCAGCTGGAAGATGATCGAGGCCGTGATGTAGGGCATGATGCCGAGGGCGAACACCGTCAGGCGCCGCAGGTTGCCGCCGCTGAACAGGTCCACCAGCCCCAGCGAGGAGCCGGCCTGATTGTTGAAGAAACTCTCCAGCGCCGCTACGTTCACGCCCGGCGTGGTGATGTGCGCGCCCAGCCGGTACACCGCCAGAATGCCAAGGGTAAACAGGACACGCCTGCGCAGGTCGGGGACGCGAAAGATATTCAGGAACTTCTCAAACATGAGTCGCTGCTCTCATCATAGGCTTTTGGCCTTTGGCTCGCTTTTCGCTCGCCTCTGGCTAATCGCTTTTCGCTGTCTTCTTTACCAGCTTGCCCGCGGGCTTCGCCGTGACTTCTCCGCCCAGCACAATCGCCTTGCCGCCGGCCTTTTCAATCTTCTCCTGCGCGGACTTCGAGAACTTATGCGCATGCACGGTCACGGCGACCTTCAGTTCCCCATCACCCAAAATCTTAATCAGCCCGTTCCGCTTCTTCACCAGACCGAGCTCGGTGAATTTCTCCAGCGTGAGCTCCTTCTCGCCCAGCTCCGCCAGCCGATCGAGATTCACCACCGTGTACTCGGTGCGGAAAATGTTGGTGAAGCCGCGCTTGGGCAGACGGCGGTGCAGCGGCATCTGGCCGCCTTCGAAGCCGCGCATCAGGCTCGAGCCTGAACGCGATCCCTGCCCCTTGTGTCCGCGTCCGGAGGTCTTGCCGGTTCCGGATCCCATGCCGCGCCCGATGCGCTTCTTGTTGCGATTGGCCTTCTTCGGCGCTCGCAGATTCGATAAATTCATTTCTGTCCTCGCTCAACGCCGGCGTGGAATCTCACCGCCCCGACTCGCTTGATGTTTTGCTACCCGCTACGGGCTACCGGCTACAGGCTAGCCCACAATCCGCACCAAATGCGGCACCGTATTCACCATGCCCCGGATCGATGGCGTGTCTTCCCGCACCACAATCTGGTTCAGCCGCGTAAAACCCAGGCCCTTGATCACCCGCTTGTGCTTCACCGGCGCCTGAATCATCGACCGGAAATACTGCACCTGGATCGTCGCCTTCACGGCAGCCTTCGCCGGAGCCTTGCCTTCGTGAGCGGCCTTCGTCGCCGCCGGAACCTTCGCTGTCTTCGCTGCCTTCGTCTCCGCCATCACTGAATCTCCTGCACCTGCTTGCCGCGCATCGCCGCCACTTCGTTGCGATCGCGCAGCTGTATCAGCGCGTCGAACGTCGCCTTGACGACGTTGTGCGGATTCGCCGTACCCAGGCTCTTGGTCAG
>JBEKIN010000062.1:0-17181 GCA_050011735.1 Acidobacteriaceae bacterium
CTTTACGCGGCCTGGTTGCTACACTCACGGGGATGATCCTCAGGAAATCCGCACGTCTTCTCGTCCTCCCGTTCCTTGCTGCTCTCGCCTGCGCCCAGACAAACACTCCATCTCATCTCTTCTTTCGCGTGACGCTCGATCCCGGCATGCAGCCCGCCTCGGGACGCCTCCTCATCTTTTTCGAACCGGGCAGCGGCGCGCAGCAGGTCGGCATGAATCAGTTCAGGCCTTCTGCTTCGTCGGTGGCGGCAAAAGAGGTCTCTGATCTCCAGCCTGGCTCTTCGGTCGACGTCGATGTTGACGACCTGGTCTTCCCCGCGCCCTTCTCCTCGCTGAAGCCTGGAACCTACCAGGCCCACGTTGTCCTCGACGTGCAGCATACCTACGTCTACGACGGTCCCGAAGCGGGCGACCTCGAGAGCGCTGTCGTTCCGCTGACCGACTGGACCCCTGGCTCGGGCAGCGAGCCCACCTTCGTACTGAATCATGTCATAGAAGCGCGCGCTCCCCGCCCGCTGCCGTTGAAACCCGAAGAACTGGCCGCCGCCGAGAAGGACACGGCGCTGGTCGACTTTGTCAGTCCCGCCCTCACCGCGTTTTCTGGACGCGAAACGCACATCCGGGGCTGGGTAGTCTTACCGCCGGGCTACGCCGAGCATCCGCGCGAGCACTATCCCACCGTCTACTGGACCCACGGCTTTGGCGCGAAGCTCGAAACCATCCGCCCCTCCGCGCTCATGGCCGCCAGCCGTATGAACGCCGGCAAAATGCCGCCGATGATCTGGATCTTTCTCGACGAATCGCTGCCCACCGGCACGCACGAATTCGCCGACTCGGTGAACAACGGCCCCTGGGGCCAGGCCCTGACGGCGGAATTCATTCCCTGGATCGAAGCGAAATATCGTATGGACGCGAAAGTTAGCGGCCGGTTTCTGAATGGGCATTCTTCCGGCGGATGGGCCACCCTCCAGCTCCAGGTCAACTATCCGACGATTTTCGGAGGCACCTGGTCCACCTCTCCCGATCCCAGCGACTTCCATGACTTCAGCGCAATCGACCTCTACGCGCCGCACGCGAACGTCTATCGCCGTCCCGACGGCACACTCTGGCCCATCGTTCGCGACCACCAGCAGGTCATCGCCACCTTTGAGGAATTCGGCCACCAGGAAGCCGTCCTCGGCCCCTATGGCGGCCAGGTTGCCTCTTTCGAGTGGGTCTTCTCCCCGCGCGGCGCCGATGGCCGCCCGCTCCCGATGTTCGATCGCAACACCGGCGACGTTCATCCCGAAGTCGTCGCGTACTGGCACGACCATTATGACCTCGCGCACATCGTCGAAGGCAACTGGGCCGCGCGCGGGCGCGATCTGAAAGGAAAGATTCACCTCATCGTCGGCACCGCGGACACCTTCTACCTTGACGGCGCGGCCCACAAATTTGAAGCCGTTCTGAACCACCTTGGCGCCGATCCGCACTTCACCTACCGCGACAACCGCACCCACTTCGATCTGTACGAAGAGAATGGCGACCGCATGGCCATGATGGACGAGATCGCCGAGCAGATGTACGCCGTAGCACGCCCCGCGGCCCACTGGTCGCTGCCCGCGGGCGAATCGCCGATTCTTCATCCATGAGCGGCGGCGATCCGACGACGACGAAACGTCCAGCGGAGGTAATTGCCGTTGCGGTCGTGCTGTTTGCCGCGGCTGCCATCGCCACGGTCGTCAGCTTCTCGCTCTTCGTTCCCGGCACTGCTCTGGACTGGATGTGGAATCTCAACTCGGCGGCGCATGAGGCCTTCGCGGCACAGGCCGGCCGCACAGCAACCATTCTGCTTCTCGCCGGCGTGCTGGCCGCTGCAGCCGGCGCGGGCTTGTTGCGCGGACACCTCTGGGCCTGGCTCCTGTCGATGGTATTGTTCGGCGTGAACGCGCTGGGGGATGTCGTGAGTCTGCTCATTACCCGAGACTGGCCCAAAAGCCTTGCGGGAATTCTCATCGACGCACTTCTGCTGTTCCTTCTGTTGCGAGCGAAGGTGAGGGCGTTCTTTCTGAGTCGAGCGTAGCTACTGCTTCTCCGCCCATGCCTCAAGCTGCTGCGGATCGCCCATCTCCCCCGCCACCATTCGCTCCACCAGGTCGTGGATCGCGAGCAGTGGCACAGTCCGGCCAATCGTCATCGCTGCGGTTTCCACTGGGAAGCGCACCATCAACATCGGCTGCGGATCGAAGCGCCCATGTCCGGACGCGATCTCGTCTTCTTTCGTCCATCCGTAGCTATCCCGCCACAGGCCCACCCGCCAGCTGTGATCCGAGGAAAGGATCACTGTGGTCCGTGCGGCTTCGGGGCTGGCCGCGACCTCCGCCAGCATCTGCCCGAGAATCCGGTCCGAAAGCGCGAGGTTGTCGATATAGCTCCCGCCCGGTCCAATGCGCCCCGTCTTCCGGTTGTAATGGCCGGGAGGGTGCGGCAGCGGCAGGTGTATGAAGCACAGGTCGATTTCCGGGTCGCCAATCAGCCCATCTCCCGCGCGTACCGCGCCCAGCTCGTCCAGCGGCGAAGCCCCGGATGGAGCGATCGCTGGCGCGTCCTTGTGCCCAAACAGCCGATTCCACTCCGCCGCCAGCGGTGCGGTCACGTTCTCCAGCGTGTTTTTGTCCCGCGAAAAATGATCTGGCAAGGGCGGCAGGCCCATCCAGCAAAAATCCAGCTGGTCCCTCAGAATGCGGCAATAGGGGTTGTATTCGCCGATCGCGCCCGTCGTCCATCCCGCGCGCCGCGCATCGGCAAAAAGCGTCCGGCTGCCGTCGAATCGCTGCCACGGCGCATGCTGCGCTGTCCGGTACAGCATCCACCCTGAGATCGTGGCCCGCACTCGATTGATGGGTTCGCCGAGAAAAATCGACGGGATCACATCCTCCGTAAAGAAGCCGTCCGGCTCCACGTCGGAGAAGGTCACGCTCTCCCCGCGCAGCTTGTCCAGATTCGGCAGCTCCAAATCCGGGACGCGATGCACAAACACCTGGTCGTACGACATCTCATCGAAGAGCAGCCACACCACCCGTGGGTGCGGCGCGGTCGTCGCCGGTAGCGGCTTCCGAAATTGCGCCTGGTCCCGCGGCTGGTCCGCAAAACCCGCGGCCACCAGCACCGGAATCATCCAGAAAATGCAGAACCCCACCAACAGCGAGCCAAACCGCGTCGCGCGAACCGCCACCCCGTACCAGTGCGGCGACGCCAGCCACAGAATCAGCAGCGTCCCCGCTACCACCAAAAAAGCCCGCCCCGTAGTGATCTGCCGCCACCACAGCACCTGCGAGACGATCATGCCTGCGATCGCGCGCGCCGCCAGGAGTCCGAACCATAGCGCCCACAGCAGCCCCACGACGCGTCTGCGATTGTCATCGACCCCGGCAGGTCCTCCGAGCCCCGCGTCCCGCGCTCCGCTCAGCCGTTCCAGCCCTCCTACCACCACCATCGCCAGCAGCGAAAGTGCGGCCAGATCCACAGCCAGCGCCCGCGCCACCGCCGTCAGCGGCAGGAGCCGGTGATATTGATCGATGTGCGTTTGGGAAAGCTCAGTCCACAGGAGCCCCGGCGCCAGCAGAATGGCCGCTCCAGCGCCCTCCAGCCAGCAGCGCGCCCATGAACTTCGCCCTGCACTCCATGATTGCGCTCGCACCCGCCCTTACCTGGCCTGCAGAAGAAACAGGACCCGGCCATTCGGCAGCGCATCGCGCAGCACAACGGTAAAGTGGTTCTCTGCCGCACTCAGAAACGCGGCTTCGTCCAGATGCCCATACAGCTCCTCGCGCCCACGCAGCAGATCCACAAACCGTGGATCGCTTGCCGGCACCCACTCCACAATCGCCCAGCTAGTGGTCAGCTCGCGCAGCAGCCCGACAATCTCCCGCATCGGAATCTGCTCCGCGAGCAGCAGGTGATGGATCAGCCCCAGCATCATCACGCAGTCAAAGCGCCCCCGCGACCGATCCAGCAATGCCAGGTTCTCAGCATTGCGCCATCCCGCCGCCGGCGTGGGCCGCGCTGGATTCGCGAACAGCGGCGCTATGTCCAGGTCTCGTCGCTGCGCTTCGCGCCAGTTCTCCTCCGTCGCCGGCAAATCCGTATCCCAGGCCACGACGTTCGCGCCGCACTCCGCCGCGATGCGCGAATACACCCCGCTGTTTGCTCCCAGGTCGAGGACATGCTTCGGCTGCGCAGCGGTCAGGGCGTCCCGCGCAAACTGCCTTTTCAGCTTCTGATCCTCCGCGCTGTAATGGTCGGCCGAGTGCGCATACCCGCTCCAACGCGACGAGCGCCGCCCCGACTGCAGCCCTTGCTCGATGCGCCGCAGATGTCCCCGCAACCTGCCCAGATTCCGCCGCAGCACCGCCAGCGCCACTTCCGGGCTTTGCCGCACGCGGGTGTCGTGTGCGCTCTTTCCGCCGCTCTTTTCCAGCATCAGCGGCAGGGTCACCAGCGAGCGGAAGGGCTCTAGCCACCGCTGCCCCCGGCTCAGGTGCGGAGCCAGGTCCGCCGGCTCGTACCCGTCACGCTTCTGCATCGACGCGGCCAGCGGCCATCCCAGGAATTGATACGCCGCCAGTGGCAGCAAAAACGTCCGCACGAACTGCCCGTACGCCAGCCACAGCGGGCTCGCCGGATCGCGCTCCTCCACCGACAGCACGTCCACAAAAACAGGCCGCGTTCCGCGGAACAACACGTTCAGCGGTGTTGCGTCTTTCAGGATCAGCCCCTGTGCCAACAATCCATCGCACAGATACAGAGTCAGATCCGCCGCCGCAATCCACCCGCTCGGCGTCCACTCCCACGGATAGGAAGGAAAGAAAACCCGCGGATGCTCGAGGGTCAAATCGCCATTTTCATGGGGGATGAAACGGGTTTCAATCAGCCGTCCCTGCGTGACCCACTCCTGGGCGGTCGGTGACTGCAGGAATCTAAGCGCGGCCTTGGCGTGCTCAGGACGGACCTCGCGCAGCACACGATCCCCGGCGATGCGCAAAGAGCCAGCGGGGTCGCGAAAGGTCTCGAGCGTGAGCTCGGCTGTCGCCATCAGTTACTTACTCGGTTCGGGTTGTGCGCTCTCTTCTGCCTCGATCTTTCCTTCGTTCGAGGTCATGCCAAACAGACGCCGGATTTTGGAACGCAGGATGAACAACCCTCCGGCCAGCATCGACCCTCCCACCTGGACCGCCAGCAGACCCGAGCCTGGATCCACATAGCCGTATGCGGGTTTGGTGAATGCCGCGAGCAGTACCGCCAGTTCAACCGATGCGAGTGCCACGAGGGCGGTGCGTCGAACAATGTGCACAGAAGAACCTTCCTCCCTTGTCACAAGTCTGCGTAATCCTGACTAGACGTTCATGCGCCGAAAAAGTTGCTGCACGCCCGGGCGTATCTCCGCCCCGGCCCTCAGCCTTGCACGAGGATACAAACCGGGTAAACATTACGCTCTCCCACTCTCGTGGCATATCCCTTAACCCTTGCTTTCAGCGTCACCTGCGGCCCCCCGGTTTCGCTCGCCGCGGCTCAGCCGCTACAATCAGGCCTGATACCTCACGGACATGACCGCTCATCTCGAATCCACTCTTACCGCGAACCTACAGACCGCCGCCCAACAGGCGGGTCTTACCGTCCTTTCCATCGATATAGGATCCGACTTCAACGGCCATCCCACTACGCGTTTCTGCCTCGCCACCACCGCCGCAGCCCCTGCCGAGCGAACCCTTCTGCTCGAACTCAGCGAGGCCTTCGACTTCCATAAGCCCGAGCTGCTGCCGGAGATGACCACGCACCTGCGCGAGGCCGCCCATCGCCTCCGCAACCCGCGTCCTGATGCCTACGTCACTCTCGCCGGTCTTCCTGTGAGCTTCAGCGACTTTGCCTGGCCGTTTCATCGCTCCTCTTCCGGGGCCGACACCTTTATCGTCCACGGCACCCTCCATCTCGAAGATGGCACACAATCACCGCTCCACACCCTGGTTTCTGCCAGCATGACCGTTACTTTCGCGGAAATCGTCCCGGCGCCGGAGCAGCCCTACGCCGAAACCTTCATCTACAACGCCGTCCGCAAGACCCTCGACCGCGGCCAGCTCGAACTGCTCAAGAGCGGCAATCGCCAGCCTGTTCCCGTCACCACGCGCTACTACAGCCGCTGGCAGAAGAAGTTCTTCTTCACCGACACCGACGACCGCAGCCGCATGGATTTCCTCGCCCTCAAGGTCTATTGGCTTTCCGGCGTTCTCGGCGCAAATCAGCCCGTCTGGATCGTCGACCCGCGCGACGCGCAGTACCTGAACACCACCGCGGACGAGCTCTCCCGCATGGCTGCCGACCTCTCGCGCCAGGGCTTGCTCGCCCTCGACGGCGAATACGCCTCCGCCACGCCGTCGCTGCTCAGCCGCGCCGAGGAATATCACGCGAGGCTCGCCGCCGCGCTCGCCGTCACCCGCCCCACTTTCAACGAGGAAATGCGCGCCGGCCACACGAATATGTAGCTCGTCGCTGCGTGCTGATCGGCGGGCGCACTCTCGGTGGCGTTGATCCTCGGCTCCAATTGGGCGCTCGCCATTGCGGGCATCATGGCCGTCATAGTGATCGTCCGCACCGCCCTCGAGGATCGAATCCTGCAGCGCGAACTGCCTGGCTTTCGCGAATTCACGGCCGTCACCCGCTGGCGACTCGCGCCCGGCATCTGGTAAGCACCGTCGGTCTTCCGGGGTCCCCATCAAGCTCTGGTGTCGTCTGGATGTTGGCTTGCTGGGGTGGTTAGACCCTCGCGCACAGCAACCGCCCCGACCGTCCACTCGACCCCGGTGCCTGCGCGTCCTCTCCAAACCAACGCGCGCGAATTGCCGCGCCATCCAGATCCTCGATCTCCGTGAACCCCAGCGCCCGCAGATCCTCCGCCAGCTGCGTCGGGTCGAAGAACAGCCGGAAGGGCTCGCCTGCCCGCGAAACCCGCTCCGCCAGCAAATCGAAGGCACGCCCCTCCGCCTCGCCCATCATGGCGCGCGGTATCGTGTAATCGAAAACCAAACCGCTGCTCCGCGGCAATCCCGCAATGAACGAGAGCGTCGCAAACGCCGCATCGCGCGTCAGATACGGCACCACCCCCAACCACGAAAAAAATGCCGGCTCCTCGCGGCGAAACCCCACCGCTTCGAGGCCATGAGCGAGCGTGTCTCGTTCGAAATCCACGGGCGCAAACCGCATCGACTCCGGAATCGCAATCCCCGCATGCCGCAATCGCTCGCGCTTCCATGCCTGGGTATCCGGATGATCCACCTCGAACACCCGCAGTTCCGCAAACGGATTCCTGTATGCGAAGGTGTCCAGCCCCGCGCCCAGCACCACACACTGCCGAACGCCCTGCTGCACCGCCAGCGCCAGCTCATCTTCCGCAAAGCGGCTGCGTACGGCAATGAAAATGCGGAGTCCGCGCGCCCATGGTCCGTTGTCTTCTTCCGTTTCGCCGCGAACCCGCGCCGCCGATTCTTCGCTCAGGACGGCCAGCGCCAGTGGATCCTCGAAAATCAGCGGCCGATCGTAAAGCTGATGCGCCGCGCGCCGCATGGCCACCCGCTCCGCGGTCCCGCTGCGCCGCCCTTCGATCATTCTCTTATCGTACTGGCGCCCGTTTCGGCTACGAGCTACAGGCTATGTGCTACTCGCTACCAGCTACTGGCTGTCGTTACGGCTGCGCGTAGTAGCCGTTGATCGTCCGCACCTTCAGGCCCGGCTTGTCCACCTTCACCACAACATCGTGCCAGGTATTCGGGGCATCCGGCCGTTGCGGATCGAAGGTCATCGAATACCACGCCGACGCGTCGTTCGCGCACTTCTCAATCTCGCCCGTGATGTCGTTGCTGCCGGAGACCGCCGTACCCCCGGAATGCGTCGCGAAAACCTGCAGCGCCAGATCGCCTGGATCCGACTTGGTTGGCTTGGTCACCGGCTTCAGGAAGCTCTCCCAGAGAAACGTGCGCGAGCTGGCTGCGTCTACGGTGCCCAGCGGGTCCACGGCGTATAACGTGATGCCCGCCTGCTGCAGCGTGCTGGAGATGCCCACGATGGCGCTGAAGAAATTGCGCTGCTGCTGCGGGCTGACGATCACGTTGGGATTGTCGAAGATCGGCCAGCCCGGCCCGATCCACACCACCAGCTTCCTGCCCGATGCGTGGCCCAGATAGTCGCCCAAGCCTGCCAGTGCTTTCAGCGAGATCTCCAATATCTCTTCCCCGCCGTAGAACCCCGCCGAGCGCGGAATATCGTGCAGCGCGCCTTGCTTCTGATGCAATACATCGGCCAGCTTATTGCCGTCACTCGAGATTTCCGTTACCTGACTGAGGCCGGAATCCGTCAGCATATAAATCCCGGTCGGAATCGCCAGATGCCCGCCGTTGCCGCGCAGAAAATTCTCGATCTGCGTGCGTACGATGCTGACGTTGGTGAAGCCCGTGCTCACATCGTCGATCAACAGAATAAGCGCCTGTGGATCGTTGTTGGGCGTCTCGATCTCGTGCGCCGCAAACGAACGGATCGTCGCCGGCTGCTTGTTATCCAGCAGCGTGAAATCTTCCTGCTTCAGTCCGCGGATCACATGACCCGCCTTGTCCGTCACTACGACGTCCAGTGTCATCGGCCCCGACGACGCGACCGGGGCCGGCGTGGCCACCGGAGGAACATCGAGCGGCTTCTGCGCCAGTGCGTTCGCTCCACAACACACAAGAACCAGACAGAGTTTCCATTGCGCCCGCATCTTTGCCCTCCTGCGCCCGCAACCGCGATCCATTATGGCAGACACGATCCTTGCCGTGTGTGGAGGGAAGAACCGGGCTACTGCGGCTGCCCCGTCCCGCTTTGCGGCGGAGTCGACGGCTGGGACGACTGCTGGGTTGTGGACGGCTGTGGAGCCGGTTTGGTCTCATCCGCCGGAGCACTCCCCTTCGGAGCCGCCGGTTTCCCCGCATCGCCCGTCTGCCCCGCGGCGCCGGGCGGCGGCGCTGCTTCTCCCTCGTGATACGCGGCCCGCGTCGCATGACGCGCCGCCTGGCTTGGTGGCGTCGGCAGATTCTCCGCGGCCAGCGTTACCTGGTTCACCACCGAGGGATCGTCGCGCAGCTTCACGTAGAGCTGCCCGCCCTCCGGATGCGGCACGGGCAGCACATACCCCGGAAATCCATCCGGCACTTCCACCGGATGATCGAACTGCGGATCGCTCGCCACCGAATCCACCAGAAACAGGTTCGATCCGCTCAACCTGCATTGCTCGTCGACGCCCGCGGGACACTTCAGATCGTGCAGCTCCGGCAGACGCACCAGCGTCGCCAGCGGCTGCCAGTCTCCCGACGTGCCGTCTTCCACAATGCGGAACTTCAGCGGCCCAAACGCCGACCCGCCAAACGCCTTCGCCGGATCCAGCGTCGCCAGCGCCACCTGCGCGTTCTCCAGGGTCATGCCGCCGTTGTCCAGACTCAGCGTCGTCGAAAACGCCTCGTCCGCGGTGGCCACTTCAATCTGCTCCGCGCGCCGGAACGTCGCCGGCAACTGCGCCCGCACGCTGAACGTCAGCTTCGCATCCTGCGGCAGCTCGTCCTGGTTTGCCAGCTGAATATTGCTCCCCGTGCTCGACGCCGACGCCTGCACGCTCTTCCCGATCAGCGCAACCCCCGGACGCGGTGCGCCCACCGCCACAGCCACCGTCATCGTCCGCCCGTCGGTCAGCGTCACCTGCGCCATGCCGGATTGGCCCTGCTTCAGCTTCTCCGCGGCCTTCGCGTCCTTCGCGATCATCGGCAGCTCGTCGCTGCCCATGGTGGCATCGATCTTCCCCGGCGTGAACGTCACTCCGTCCAGCGTCAGGTTCGCCACATCCTCGAGCGTGCTGCCCTTCAGCACCCCCTGCGCGTCGCCTGCATGCAGCCTGAAGCTGTCCAGATGCCCCGCCGCCGCATACGCCCGCAGCGGAATCGTCTGCGCCGTCACCGTCCCGAACTGCTTCACTTCCAGTTGCAGCGGCCCCGGATGCGCCTCCTTCAGAGGCAACTGCACCTCAACCTCATCGATGCCCGTCGCCTTCCAGTCCGCCTTCAGCTCCTCGCCCGTCGAATCTTTCACCAGAATCGTGTCCACGCAGCTCGCATCGTCCGTCGACAGATGAATCGTGTCCTCGCGCCCCACAATCAGCGCCTCGCGATCCGCCGCCGCCAGCTCCCAGTGCTGCGCGTGCATGTTTTCGAGGCGGAACTGTGGCCCGTCGTACTTCTCAAATCCCCAGTACCCGTGCAGCGACGCGTCGATCGTGTTCCCGAAATCGCCCGCACTCAGGTCCTTCGCCTCCAGCTCCAGCCCACCCTTCTCGGCGTCCGGCTTCACCGCCTCATCGATGGTCTTGCCATCCTTCTTCTTCAGACGCAGCGTCATCTCGTGCGTGTAGCCGGTCGAGAACACCAGCGGCGCGCCATCCACAGCCAGCACCAGTGAATTTTTCTCCGCGCAATAGTTCTGCTTCGAGTCCACCGGATGCAGTGGCGGAGGCTGCGCCCCCTCGACCGCCGGCAGCGCCGTCACCAGCACCGATTTCGGATTGTGAAACGACGGCGGCGTGTTCAACACCAGCGCGATCTCCTCGCCCTGCTGCGTCGCCAGCGCCGGAATGTACTGGTACTGCGCCGTGTGGAACGTGTCGAGGATGCGCGCGATATCAATCACCGACCCGACATACGGGCTGTAGAACCCGTAGCTCGCCTGCGGCGTGTAGCTCAGCTGCATCGCCAGATCGCCCGCCGGCCCCGCTGTCAGCGCTTCCACAATCGACTCGCTGTGCCCATCGTTCAGGATCAGCGCCTCCTGCCCCTGCATCAGGCACGCCGCCTGCAGCTCCGGCATCCTTTCCATGCACTTCTCGTCGATCTTCATGCCAAGGCTGCGCGCCAGCAGCGGTGCCGCATCCTTTAGCTTCGCCGGATCGGTCGCGTTGATCTCACGCACCGCTGCCAAATAGGTATCCAACCGCGAGCGGTCCAGCATCGCCTGATTCAGATCCTGGGACGCGCGCACAAACGATCCCGGCTTGCCCCGCACCGCGCTTACCAGCGTGTGAAAATCCCCCCCTGTCTCCGGCGCAAGAAAAATCAGCACCTGCTGTGCGCCTTCCGGCACCGTCACCGTCAGCCCTTCGCTACCCGTCTTCTTGTCCCAGGTTTCCTGCTTGAAGAACCAATTCTCCGGCGGCGGATTCGTCGATCCCCGCAGGAACGCCGCGACCATCAGGTAGTGCGCCGACTGGCCCGCCGGCAAATCCGCCCTGATCCAAACCCGATCGCCCGCCGCAAGGTTCGGCACTTCGGAAACGGGCAGCGTCCTGCCCGCTCGCGTGACCTTCACCTCGAGTTTGGGACCTGCCAAATCAAACGGAGCCGCATCGGCCCACGCCGATGTCACAGCCGCCACACACACCGCCACTGCCAGAAGGGGGGAGAAACGTCGGATTGCCATATTAGTTACTATTCTAGGCTGGATCGAGGAGTGGAAAAGACACAGACCCCGCCTCGTCATCATTTGATGACTTGCCTTCCGTTAAAAGTTGTCGAGGAAGAGCCTCCGCCGATTACCACAGAGACCTCCTCGCCGCCGTTGGGTTTTCGCTCGCACTTCGCCTGCCGCTCCTCACTGCTTCCTGGCTGGCCGTCTTATCGCTGACCGCTTCTTAGCTGGCCAGCTCCCTCGCTGTCGTCTTTCAGCGCTACTCCGCTCCGCTTCAATCGCCGCGCCTCGCAGACCAGATAAACCAGACGCTTCGCCGCATCCTGGTACGGCAACCCCTCCGGCCGCACGTTTGAAATACAGTTCCGCTCCGCATCCGTCCGCCCCACCCGCGCCGCCCAGGTTAGATATACCCCCAGACTATCCGGCGAACTCAGCCCGGGCCGCTCTCCGATCAGCACGACGACCGCTTCGGCCCGCAGCAACGCACCAATCTCGTCGCCCAACGCCACGCGGCCGCGATTTGCCACGACGACTGTGACTTTATTCCGGTTCGATCCCAGCGCGGTTAGGAACTCCCGAAGCAGCGGCGTCGCATGTCGCGCCGGTGCGACCGCCGACAGCCCATCTGCAATTACGAGCGCCAGCTCGCAGCCGTCTCCGCGTGATTCCTTCAGCTTTTCCCGGCTCTTGGCATCGAGCGCCCGCCCCAAATCCGGCCGCAACAAATACTCCATCCGATCCCGCGCCTGGCTCGCGACGATCGCTGGCTCCCCGAACCCGCCGACTCGCAGCTCGCGTGCCAGCGCCTCAGCATCGAACCCCGCCTGCACCGCATCCCGCGCCCGCGCATGCGCGAGCTCAAAGTCAAGCAGTGCCTGCGTCGGCAAGCTCGCGCCCACACGCCCCAGCCCGATCCGCGCCGGCGTGATCTCCCGCAGCCGCGCCCACAAATCGTCCCTGGCCTGAACCCCCGTGCCCGCGCGCGACTCTATCCCAGCCACTCGCTCGCCCCCGACAGCAGCTTGCGTTCCGCACCGGTCCCGATCAGATCCCCGCGCTCGTCCGCGATCCCCATCCGCTCCAGCCACGCCTCAAACTCCGGCGCGCGCCTGAGCCCCAGCACGCTCCGCGCGTACAGCGCATCGTGAAACGACGTGCTCTGATAATTCAGCATCACATCGTCCGCGCCCGGAACCCCCATCACGAAATTCACCCCCGCCACCGCCAGCAGCGTCAGCAGCGTATCCATATCGTCCTGGTCCGCCTCCGCGTGATTCGTGTAGCACACATCGCACCCCATCGGCAGCCCCAGCAGCTTGCCGCAGAAATGATCTTCGAGGCCCGCGCGAATAATCTGCTTCCCATCCAGCAGATATTCCGGCCCAATGAACCCCACCACCGTATTCACCAGCAGCGGCTTGAAATGCCGCGCCATCGCGTACGCCCGCGCTTCGCATGTCTGCTGATCCACGCCCTCATGTGCACCCGCTGACAGCGCGCTCCCCTGACCCGTCTCGAAATACATCACGCTTTCGCCCACCGTCCCGCGTTTCAGTTCGAGCGCCGCCGCCCGCGCCTCCTCGAGCAGTTTGAGCGAAACACCGAAGCTCCGATTCGTCCCCTCCGTCCCGCCAATCGACTGGAACACCAGGTCCACCGGCGCGCCCCGTTCCATCGCGCGCAGCGTATTTGTAACATGCGCGAGCACACATGTTTGTGTGGGCACGTCGTAGCGCTCCCGAAATGCATTCATCATCTCCAGCAGTCGCGTCACTGCCTGCAAACTGTCCGACGCGGGATTCACCCCGATCACCGCATCGCCACACCCATAGAGCAAGCCCTCCAGCATTGACGCGGCAATCCCCCGCACATCGTCCGTCGGATGATTCGGCTGCAGCCGCACCGACAACCGCCCCGGCAAACCCAGCGTGTTGCGGAACCGCGTCACCACCCGGCATTTCTGGCCGGCGAGAATCAGATCCTGATTCCGCATCAGCTTTGACACCGCCGCCGCCATCTCCGGTGTAATCCCTGGCGCCGTCCGCGTCATCGTCTCGATATCCGTCGCTGGGTCGAGCAGCCACTCGCGAAATTCACCCACCGTTAATCCGCCGATCGCCGCAAACGCCTGCGCGTCGTGCGTATCCACAATCAGCCGCGTCACCTCGTCCCGCTCATACGGAATCAGCAGCTCTTCCAGAAATCGCGCCAGCGGAACCTCCGCCAGCGCCATCTTCGCCAGCGCCCGCTCCTCTTCGTTTTCCGCCGCGATTCCGGCCAGCGCATCGCCCGACCGCGCCGGCGTTGCCTTCGCCAGCAGAATCTTCAAATCCCCGAAGCTGCGCGTGCGTCCGTTCAGCGTGATGGAGTAGACCATCTCGTACCCGACATTAGCACTGCTTCACGTTTTTTTCGCCAACCTAAGTGGCGACCACCGACGTTGCCAGGGACTGCTCCGTCTGAACGCTGAGCGCTCACTTGGGCTCGATGATCCTGAACTCCCCGCCGCAGTGCATCAGGCTCATCAGATACAGCATCCCGTCGTAGTACCGGCTCTGACCCGACGGAATCTTCGTGTTCCACAGGGCCTCTGTGAATAACCGTTCCCGCGTTCGATCCGTCGCCGCCAGCCCCGCCACCGCATTCGTCCCCACCAGTCCTTCCGGATGCTCCTCGTGCGTCACTCGCGGATCAGGATGCTGCAGCTGCCCCTTCAGCGTGTACATCGGCCCGTAGGTGTCCATTCCCTGCGACTCGAAGAATTTCTGGATTTGATCGCTCAGCGCCTGCTCCTCCGGCGCCTTCCGCCACCACGACCAGTCCACGCTCCAGTTGCTCTGCGTCCGCCACGCGTCGTACCCAAACACGCTCCCTCGCCGCGCAAACGGCCCCGTCATCGGGCTTGCGTCGAAATTTGCAAAGTCCGGCCCCAGCCCCGTCTCCGCATTCGTCACCTTCGGGAAAAACGCCCGGCTCGCCTCCGCGGCCCGCTCCCAAAAATCCCGATCCTCCGCCGGACCCCACCGCGCCCACAACTCATAGAACGCCGGCAAGTGATACGACGGATCCGTAATCGGCCTGGGCCACGCCTCCGGTACAAACTTCACCATCGGCGGATCGAGATTCATTTCCGCCCCCACCGTGTGCGGCCCGCGCGGCCCCGGCGCCGTAATCGTCTCCCGATGCACCATCGCCGTCAGCAGCTTCTCTGCTTGCTCCCGATAATCGTAGATTCCTTGTCCGCCCGGCCACCGATTCGCCGCGAACAGCAGCGCCATCGCAAAGTACGACTCCCCATCCGGCGCCGCCCCCTCTGAGTTGTGCGTCCCATCCGTTTTGCACGACCACGCGAAGTATTCGTAGCTCGGCGCTTTAGCGTCCGCGATGTACATGTACGTCGTCGCCCAGTTCCACAGCGCGTCGAACTCCGCCTTCTTGTTCAGCTCCACCGTGATCATCATCCCGTACGACATGCCCTCGGTCCGCACGTCCTTGTTGTTCCAGTCCGTCAGATACATCAGCGGCCCATTCGCATTCGACCCCGCCGCAAACACCACCGCCTGCGTCTGCGGATCGCCGTGGAACAGCTGCTGATACGCCGCATCGATCTTCGCCCGAATCTGCTTCTCCGAGTGCCCGTCCTCCTTAAACAGATTCCGATACTTCCCCGTCGCGTACGCCCCGCTCCCATCGCTCAGCGCTGCCTGCCCTCGCGCCGTACCCGCGTCCGCGCCTGCAATCGCAATTGCAACGACAGCCGCCAGAGACCCCGCCCGCATTCTCAATGAACCCCTCCTCCGTTCTCGATTCGCAACCAACAGAGTAGCTTTTCGTCCCCCGACCCGGCACACTGTTACGCGATGCGCCTCTCCATTCTGCTGCTCGCCTTCCTCCTCGCCGCCACCCTCCACGCCCAGGACGTCCATGTCCGCGTCTCACCCGACGTGAAAACCGGCATCGAAGGCGCCACCGAGTTCCCCACCATCCAAATGGCCCTCGACCACCACCCCTGGCCCGGCCCATCTCGAAACGGAAAAGACGCCCGCGTCTTCATCGAAATCGCCCCCGGCACGTACCATGAGCGCCTCAACATTACGCAGAACCACCCCAACATCACGCTCCTCGGCACGGGCCACGCGCCCGAAGACGTCGTGATCACCGACAGCCTGAATGCCAGGCAGGCCGGCGGCACCTTCTTTACCGAGACCGTAGAAGTCAACGGCGCCGGATTCGAAGCCGACAACCTCACCTTCGAAAATACCGCTGGCAACACCGGCCAGGCCGTCGCCATCGCGGTTCGCGCCGACCGCGCCGTCTTCAAACACTGCCGCTTCCTCGGCCATCAGGACACGCTCTTCGCCGATTACGGCCGCCAGTACTACCTCGACTCATACATCGAAGGCGGCGTCGACTTCATCTTCGGCAACGCCGCCGCGGTCTTCGATCGCTCCGAGATCCACGCAAACAGCCGCGGCTACCTCACCGCGCAGTCCCGCACCTCCGCCACCCAAACCACCGGCTACGTCATCCTCTCGAGCAAAGTCACAACCAGCCTCGACCCCAACCCCGATCCCGACGCGCATTCCGCCGGCATCTTCCTCGGCCGCCCGTGGCGTCCATACGCCCGCGTCGTCTATATCGATACCGAACTCCCCGCGGACATTCGCCCCGAAGGCTGGAACAACTGGGGCAAGACCGCCAACGAGCAAACCGCTTTCTTCGCCGAATACCGCAGCATCGGCCCCGGCGCGCAACCATCCGCCCGCGTCCCCTGGTCCCGCCAGCTCACCGCAGCCGAAGCCCGCAAGTTCTATCCCCGCGTCTTCCTCGCCGGCTCCGACCACTGGAACCCCAGCGGGGCCGCCGCCCAGCTCCCCTGACCGCCCGCACGGCCGCTCCGGCCATTGACTCTACCAACATACCTTGGTACATTGGTACCAATGCAGCATGAACCCGGTTCCGAACACTCCCAATCCGAACCCGTCGAAGTCGAACGCGTCCAGACCGGCGTCCGTATCGAAAAACGCATCCTCAAAGTCCTCAAAGCCGTCGCCGAGCTAAAAGACCTCACCCTCGGCGACCTCCTCGAAGGCATCGTCCTCCACGCTTTCGAAGGCAAAGCCCCCTTCTCCACGCAAACCCTCAGAGAGATCGAGCAGTTCAAAAAGCTCTACGGACTCACCCTGCGCGCCATTGACAGCCACCACCTCCACGAACGCACCGAGCATCCGCATACAAAAGCTCGCAGCCAAAGGCCACGCAAATGAATCCAGCCCTCCTCTCCCTCGCTCTCGCACTCCCGCTCCTCAACACCCCACAAACGGCGGACCCTATGCAGACCTCACCCCAACTCGCCCATGTCAGCACTACCTTCCGCTTCCAGCTCGCCGCCCCGCTCCCCCGCGTCGCCCCGCTCTTCGGCCCCGAAGGCGAGCGCTGCTGGGCTGGCAAGGACTGGGACCCGCACTTCCTCTATCCGCAGCCCGCGCGCGACAGCCAGGGCGCCGTCTTCACCGTCCAGCACGGCCCTCGCACCAGCATCTGGGTCAACACCGCTTATGACCTCGCCGCTGGCCGCCTGCAGTATGTTGCCGTCCTCCCCGACGCCTTCCTCAACGTCATCGACGTCCGCCTCACCCCCATCGACGCAACCCACACCGCCGTCGAAGT
>JBEKIN010000063.1:0-17083 GCA_050011735.1 Acidobacteriaceae bacterium
CTCGAGCATCCCTGCCAGGCAATCGCCGACTTCATGACCCTCGAAGAGCGCTTCGGCAACCTGCGCGGCTTCAACTTCACTTACGTCGGCGACGGCAACAACGTCTGCCACTCCCTCATGCTCACTGCCGCCCTGCTCGGCGCGCACTGCACCGTCGGTACACCGAAGAACTACGCGCCCAAAGCCGACGTCGTCGCCCAGGCGCGCGCCATCGCCAACGTCACCGGCTCCAACATCATGCTGGTCAACGACCCCGTAGCCGCTGTCACCGGCGCTGACGCCATCTACACTGACATCTGTACCAGCATGGGCTTCGAGCACGAAGCCACCAAGCGCGCGCCGATTTTCAAGCCGTATCAGGTCAATGAGGCGCTCATGTCCAACGCCGCCCCCTCCGCGGTCTTCATGCACTGCCTGCCCGCGCATCGCAACGCCGAGGTCACCGACGCCGTTCTCGACGGCCCGCAGTCGGTCGTCTTCGATCAGGCCGAGAACCGCATGCACGCGCAAAAGGCTCTGCTGCTGATGCTGCTCGGCAAAGGCACGAAATGTCTGTGATTCTTGAAAATTTGCCGGTCGGCGAAAAGGTCGGCATCGCTTTTTCCGGCGGGCTCGATACCAGCGCCGCCCTGCACTGGATGAAGCAGAAGGGCGCGCTGCCCTGGGCCTACACCGCCAACCTTGGGCAACCGGACGAAACTGATTACGACGCCATCCCGCGCAAAGCGCTCGAATACGGTGCGGAGAATGCGCGTCTCATCGACTGCCGCGGGCCTCTGGTGCGCGAAGGCATCGCCGCCCTGCAGGCGGGCGCCTTCCACATCTCGACGGCAGGAGTGACGTACTTCAACACCACACCCATCGGACGCGCCGTCACCGGCACCATGCTGGTCACCGCCATGCAGGAAGACGGCGTCAACATCTGGGGAGACGGCTCTACCTTCAAAGGGAATGACATCGAGCGCTTCTATCGCTACGGCCTGCTCGTCAATCCCCGCCTGCAGGTCTACAAGCCGTGGCTCGACCCGCAGTTCATCGACGAGCTCGGCGGCCGCGCCGAGATGTCGGCCTTCATGCAGAAGTCCGGCTTCGCCTACAAAATGTCCGCCGAGAAGGCCTACTCCACCGACTCCAACCTCCTCGGTGCGACCCATGAAGCCAAGGACCTCGAACAGCTCTCGAGCAGTATCCGCATCGTCGATCCCATCATGGGCGCCGCCTCGTGGCGCGACGACGTCGACGTCCGCCGCGAAGAGGTCACCGCCCGCTTCGAAGAAGGCTTCCCCGTAGCCCTCAACGGCCGCGAGTTTTCCGATCCAGTCGAGCTGCTCCTCGAAGCGAATCGCATCGGCGGCCGCCACGGCCTCGGCATGAGCGACCAGATCGAGAACCGCATCATCGAGGCCAAGAGCCGCGGCATCTACGAGGCGCCCGGCATGGCGCTGCTCTTCATCGCGTACGAGCGCCTCATCACCGGCATCCACAACGAGGACACCATCGAGCAATACCGCGAGAACGGCCGCAAGCTCGGCCGCCTCCTCTACCAGGGACGCTGGTTCGATTCCCAGGCCATCATGCTCCGCGAATCCGCGCAGCGCTGGGTCGCAAGCCCCATCACCGGCCAAGTCACGCTGGAGCTGCGCCGCGGCAACGACTACTCCATCCTGAATACCGAGTCGCCCAATCTCACTTTCAAGCCCGAGCGCCTCAGCATGGAGAAGACCGACTCCGCCTTCTCCCCGCGCGACCGCATCGGCCAGCTCACCATGCGCAATTTGGATATTACCGATACCCGCGCCAAGCTGATGACCTACGCCCACAGCGGCCTCATCACCCTGAGCCAGGGCTTAGAGATGCCGCAACTCAACAGCAGTGCCGCGAAGGGCGAGTAAACGTTCATGACCGAACCTCCCGCCCAGAAACAAGCCGCCAAAATGTGGTCCGGCCGTTTCCGCGCCGCGCCCGATCCGGTTTTTGACTACTGGCAGAAGTCCATCCGCTTCGACTACCAGCTGCTCGACGCAGAGCTGGCGGCCAGCAAAGCCCACGCCCACGCCCTTCGCTCAGCCCACATCCTGAGCGACGACGAGTGCGCCCAGATCGCCGACGCCCTCGACGCTATCAGCGAGAAATACGCCCAAACTCCCAACGATGTCCGCCACGATCCCCAGGCCGAAGACATTCACCACTTCGTTGAACAGCGCCTTACCGAGGCCATCGGCGACCTCGGCCTCAAGCTCCACACCGGCCGCAGCCGCAACGAACAGATCGCCACCGACCTTCGCCTCTACATCCGTTTCCGCATCCATGTGCTGCTCGCCCACATTGGCGCGTGGGCGCAACAGCTCGTCGCGCAGGCCCGGGCCGCCGGCGACGCCGTCATGCCTGCCTACACCCACCTCCAGCGCGCAGAGCCCGTCCTCCTCGCTCACTGGCTCCTCGCCTATGTCGAAATGCTCCTCCGCGACGCGTCGCGCCTCGAAGACTGCGTCACACGCCTCAGCTTTTGTCCGCTTGGCTCCGGAGCCGTCGCCGGCGCAACCCTGACCCTCGACCGCACCATCGCCGCTCGCGAACTCGAATTCACCGCGCCCACCGCCAACTCCATCGACGCCACTTCCGACCGCGACTTCGTCCTCGAATATCTACAGGCGCTCACTATCCTCGCCCTCCACGCCAGCCGCTTCGCGGAAGAAATCACCCTCTTCGCCACCGCCGAATTCGGCTTCGTCGATCTCCCCGAGGCCTTTTCGACCGGCTCCAGCGCGATGCCGCAAAAGAAAAACCCGGACCTCACTGAGCTCGTCCGCGCCAAGGTCGGCCGCATCCACGGCGCCACGGAATCCGTCACGCTACTCCTCAAAGGCCTGCCCCTCGCTTACAACAAAGATATGCAGGAGACTCAGGAGCCCGTCTTCGCCGCCACCGCCGAGACGCACAAGATGCTCCTCGTCCTTGCGCCCTTCACCCGCGCGCTCCGCTTCCGCACCGATCGCATGCGCGCCGCCTGCGTAGCCGGATTCCTCAACGCCATGGCCGCCGCAACGTATCTCGTCCACAAGGGCGTGCCCTTCCGCAAAGCCCACGAGAAAATCGGCAACGCGGTCCGTTTCTGCCTCGATAAAGGCTGCGAACTCGGCGATCTTTCGCTCGAAGAGCTCCGTCAGTTTGGCGCCGAGTTCGACACGGACTTCTTCCCGGCGATCACCCTCGAAGCGACACTCGACTGTCACGACGTCCTCGGTGGCACCGCTCGCCCGCGCGTCCGCGCCGCCCTCAAAGGCGCCGAACAGCGCGTCCAGGCTCTCGTCGCGCGCTATGGTGCCGTCACTCTCAGCGAACCGGAGGCAGCTCATGCGGGTGCGTAAAGCCCGTCTCCAGGACGCCACCAACATCTACGAGCTGGTCAACAGTCTCTCTGGCGACGGCACTCTTCTGCGCCGCCCCTTCGCCGAAATCTGCGAAAACGTCCGCGACTTCACTGTCGCCGAATCCGAGGGCGGGATTTTCATGGGCTGCGGCGCGCTCCACCTCTACGGCCCCCATCTCGCCGAGGTGCGCTCCATCGTCGTCCGCCCCGAGGCAAAAAGTCACGGTGTCGGTGGCGAATTATTGCACTCGCTCCTCGCCGAGGCCGAGGACCACGGCGTAGGCTGCGTCTGCCTCTTCACCCGCATCCCCGATTTCTTCTTCCGCTATGGCTTCCGCGAAGTCGAGGACCGCACCGCCCTCCCTGACAAGATCTTCAAGGACTGCCAGAACTGCCCGCGCCTCTACAAGTGCGACGAAGTGGCGATGGCCCGCGGCCAGGTCCCCAAAGTTTCGATCCTCGGCCCCCGCATCGAAGCCGAGCAATTGGTCCGCATGACGGTTTAACCACTCTTCCTGACAGACGGCGTTCCAGAAAACCTTCGACCGGCTCTCGGGCCGCCCCCTTCGTTTCCTCTGCGAATCGCTCTAAGTGATGCGTCTCCGGTTCGGCCTCGACTCAAACTGCGCTTCGGCTTCTTTGAGTCCTGGCGAAGAGGCGCGAACGGAAATCGCGCCGGCCACTCGAGTCGTTCGCACCAGCGCTGTGGCGATTCCCGCCCCTGCGCGGACCGGGTTGGCAAAGATCGTTGCGTCTCCGATCAGCGCTCCCTCGCCGCTGACGGAGAAGGTGATCATGTCGTCCGCGTAGGGATAGGTCATGCCTCGGGCGTCACAGATGTAGGCAACCACGCGCACCCAGTCCGCTCCGTCGGCAACCGGATCGACTCCGCAGGTGTCCACGCTCAACTGGATGCTTTTCGGCTCCCCCGGTGAGTGCACCAGGTGGGTGGCAACGACCTTGCCGCCGATCAAACCCTCGGCCAGCAGGCTTCCGATCGGCGTCGACAACGCGCCTGGAGCGGCCGTGTTGCCGAACAACATGCTGCGCGCGGCGCTGAAATCTCCAACCTTGAACGTGAACGGCGGATGCGGGATATGATATCCGCTGTCGGGTTCCTGCGTGGCCACCACCTGGCCATTCTGAGTAAGTCGTACCTGCTCGCAGTTACTGAACACAGTAACTTCCAGGGGCGAATGAAACGTCGCGTAGTTAGCGATGAAGATCATCGGCCCGCTCCCCGCGCGTGCAGGGCGAACGTCCGGCGGCCTCTGGCTCTGGAACATGAAGTAGTCGAACTTGGGCAGGCGGAATAGGTCCAGGGGCGCTCCAAGGAAGGGCTGATGATGGTAGCCGCGGAACGCGTCGATGCCCGCCCACAGATCGGCGCCGGCAGGTTTGGTTTCGGGCCGATAGATTCTATCCATGCTGTACATGTGCGCCAGGGCCTGGGCCAGCAGCGGCGCTTCGCCCCAGGCGCGGGCCACGCGGACCCGTCCCTGCTGATCGCTCCAGTTGTCCACCTGGTCGCCCCACTCCCGGATCCAGGACGGCTTGTCCGGATTCAGGTGCTGATAGGGAACGTAGCCGACGTCCCATCCGTTGAAGTCCGGCACCGGCCTGCCGATGGGGTCTCCGGCTGAATAGACGTCCGGCCCCGGAAATTCCTCATGCACAATTTTGTAGAACTCGGCCGCCAGCGGGCTGTTATTGGATTCGTTCAGCGCCGCTTCCCACAGGGCGACCGACGGGCGGTTGCGGTCACGCCGGATCATCTCGCGCGCATCCTGGTAAGCGCGCTTGCGGAAAAGGTCGTCTCCCAGAAACTGCCAGCCAGGGTTGGACACAATCGCCAGAATGCCCAGCTCATCGCAGGCATCCATAAAGCTGGGGTCCTGCGGATAGTGGCTCCGATACGAGGTAAAGCCCGCGTCGCGCAGCTTGAAAGCGTCGCGATAATGCGCGGAGGGTGGCAGCGCGTAGCCGACATAAGGATGGTCCTGATGCCGGTTGGCGCCGATGGAGAAGAACGGCTCCCCGTTGATCAGCAGGCCGCGCTCCTTTTCAAATCGAATGGACCGGATGCCGATCCGGGTGTACTGATCGTCGCTGACCCGGCCGTTCTCGCTGACCGCCGTGTGCAGCCAATAGAGCTGAGGATTCTCCGGATGCCAGAGCCGCGCGTTGCGCACCTTCATGGTCTGCGTCGCGGCATGCGAAGTTCGAGCCGGCACAGCAACGCTGGCGGAATTCGTGGCTGCGATGTTTCCGTCGAAATCGATCAGCTCCTGCACAATCGTGCAGATGCGGCGCCGGTCCGATTCATTGGCTATGTCGGTTTGCACCTGCACCGTCGATTCCTCCGCAGCCGCCACGGGAAAAGTCACGAAGATGCCGCCGCCCGCTACAGTGTCGGCGAGGATCGGGTCGGTGATATGCAGAGGATCGAGCACCTCGAGGTCGACGCTTCGGTATAAGCCTCCGAAATAGCAAAAATCCAGCTGGTTCTGGGGCTTGCCGGGAGGAACCTCTGAGTTATCCGAGTTATCGAGACGGACCAGTAAGGTATTGGTCTGATCCAGCCGAATATCTTTGGAGATATCGATGGTGAAAGGGATGTAACCGCCATAGTGGGTCGTCTGGTGGACGCCGTTCAGCCATACATCCGCGACCTGCATAGCCCCGTGGAATTTCAGATAGACGATGCGACCCTTCCAGTCGGGCTGAGCCGAGAACGATCGCCGATACCAGCACACACCCTGGTAATTTCGGCCGCCGCTGACATCCAGCGGCTCCAGCCTGACAGTGTGCGGCAAGGTTGCGGGTTCCCACTCCACGTTCTCTGGAGGAGTGCCGGCACTTGCCGGCGCAGACTGAGCAGCCTGCGCGGAGGCGGCAGGCGGGCGAAAGAACTGCCAGTCCTGATTCATGCTGAGCACCAGGCGCGCTTCCGGCACGCCGCGCTGTCCGCCGGAACTCGGCGGGCTGCCCTGCGAAATCACCGCTCCCTCCGCACTCATCCATGGCGGCAATTCCGTGAGCAGGAGGCTCGAGGCAGACAGAGCGCTCACTTCAAGAAAGTTCCTGCGCGATAGTGGCATGCAAATCCTCTTCGTTTGTCGTGTTATGAACCTGCGGGCGGGCGCAGGAAGATGGCGATGGCTTCAATCTCGACGAGTAACTCCGGCCTGCACAGAATCGCCTGGATTCCGGTGGACGCTGGCAACGGATCGAGGCCTAACTCGGTATAGAAAGCCGTCCGTTCCTCGTTGAACGCCTCGTAGTCCCGCTCGATGTCGCGCAGATAGCAACTGGTGCGCACCACATCGTGCCAGGTCGCGCCCTCCGAAGCCAGCAAGCCGGCGATGTTGCTGAACGTCCTCCGGGTTTGCGGACGAAGGTCGCCGATATGAATGCTCATGCCCTGTTCGTCGATGCTGGCCGTGCCGGAGATGAGGAGAATGGTCAGATCGCCCAGATCGATCGCGATCCCGCGGGAGAACGAGCTGGGTTTGGCATAGGAATACGCCTCATTCAAAACGTTGTGATTGGTGAGTGCCCGCTTTCGGACAGGTACCTTGCTCGCCGCGCCGATCGCGCTCAGCAGGGACTCGAGATCGCTCACGGCTGCCCCCGCGCGGCCGACATGCTCGCGACCACCTTGTGCGCAGCGCTGTTCGCCCGCGTCTCGCGAAACGGCTTCTTCGCTTCATACAACTGCAGCCGGCTTCGGATCGCCGCGGCCATCTTCGCGTTGTTGCGGGAGACCGCCAGATCCAAAGCGCGTTTGGCCGAGGCGATGGCGTTGGTAAACTGGCCGTTTTCCGCCCACGCTGCTCCCAGTGCGTCGAATACGTCGGGATCGTCCGCCGGCGCAAGACGGTTAGCGTTCTCGGCCAGAGACAGAGCCTCCGTGCCATTGCGCACCGATGCGTCGGGCGCGGTGGCCAGCAGCCACGCGAGACCTGTCGTCGCGCTCACGCTGCTGGGGTCGATGGTATGCGCCCGGCGCCAGTGAGCCAGCGCCGCCGAGTCATCCCCTAAAGCCTGAAACGCGCTGCCCAGACCCTCCTCGCCGGGAACGTAGTGCTGCCGGATGGAGACGGTCGTCTGAAACTCGGCCACGGCCTCGTCGGCATGATCCTGCTCCAGCAGAAACTTGCCCAGAACATAGTGGTTGTCGACCGACAACGGATTGATCTGCACCGCGTGATGAAGGTGCTCGAACGCCGCCTGCGTGTCGCCATGCACGTAAAGCGAGATCCCCAGACCGTTTTGCGCCTTCGCGTTCTCCGGATCCATGGCCACAGCCTGCTTCCACAGGCCGAGGGCCTGATCGTTTTCTCCCTTCTCCTCCAGCTGCATCGCTTCGTCCATGAGCTTGTATTGCTGGACGGCGGGCACCTGAATCTCCGCGATTCCGTCTCCGGCGATGTTGACGAACTCGGGCAGGTTCACGGCGCGGTTGGATGCCGTGGCGTTGTCGATCAGGATGGGCGGGCTCGAGTTGCCCTCGTTATCCAGATGCGTCAGATACATCTGCGTATACGGAGAACGAGCCTTCGAAGAAAAAACCAGCCAGCGTCCGTTGGGCGAAAAGCTATGCCACGAGTTCATCAGCGGAGTGTTGGCGCGGAGGCGCCGCGCGACCCCTCCCTCAAACGGCACGATGTACAGCTGGCTGTCCGGACGCATGAGCTGACCGTTGTGGCACTGCACAAACACGATCCAGCGGCCGTCGGGAGAAACTTTCGGGAAATTATTGCTCATCCCGTTATTCGAGGCGCCCGCGATGGGCTCGGGCGTCCCGCCCTTGCCGTCGTTGAACGGAACACGATACAGGTTGTATTGAATGGAAGTCTCGTTCGGATCGTTGGCGCGCAGTGCTTTCTTCTCGCCCACCGGATATGGATCTACCGCATCAGCCCGGGCGAACACGATGTCTTTACCGTCGGGACTCCACACTCCGTCGGTCTGCACGTAGCGCGGATCGTCCGCACCAGGCAGCGGCTCGCGCTTACCCGTGGCCCGGCTGTACCACTCCAGAATCCCCCGCGTCGGATAAAAGACCTGCAGGAAGCGGTAATCCTTGAAGTTCGTGACGTAATACGTGTTGCTCACATCCTCCGTCGCAGTGCCGGCAAAGGTGCTCACCACATATTGGCCATCGGGCGAAACCTGGGACATGAAGCCCACGCGAACCTTGCCCGCCTGCCCGTCGGTATTCCACTGCACGACATCCTTGTTCTGAATTGAGATGTGCTGTTGCACGGGAACGAGGGCGTAGAGGCCTTTGTCGTTGGCAGGCCCGTCGACGTCGATCCCCATCGTTTTGCCATCGCGGGAAAAAGAATGGCAGTTGGCGCAGGTGGGCATGTTCGTCAGCACGGTATGGCTCTCCGGGCTGGTAATGTCCTTGAGCCGCCAGCGGATGAGATGGATCAGCGACGGAGAGAGCGGCTGCACGGTGCCGTTCGCCCCGGCGCTGGGCATTAGCGGGACATCGCGGTAGAAGATCGGCGCACCAACTGGATCGACCGACGTCGTGAAAGTGATGTGCCCCTGCGAAGACGTTGTATTCGGGTCCTTATACCCCGTGATGGTCAGGGTTGCCGGGCCAGCCGTCGAATGCGACTGAATCGCTTGCCACGTGGCGGCGTCCGGTGTCCACACCCAGGAAGCCGCCTGCTGCGCGCTCAACCGCGGCAGTTCGTTGGTGTCCGAGACACAATCCGGATCGATGGGGCCCAGGTGCATCCGCTCCCCCTTCGATACCGTGTGAATCGGGGGCGCCCCGTCCGCAAATTGAATGTCGATGTTCCAGTAACTCGCCAGGCCGTCTCTCCATAGAAATGTCGGAGGCGTGATCCCGGGCGGGAAAATCGATCCATCTTCTGGGTAATCGACAGAGATTGGCCATAATTCGGCAGCAGAACCCGTCACAACAGGCGCGGCTTGCACAATCGGCGTCCGCCGGCTGGCAACGCTCAACAAGCGCGGCAGGAAGATCGCCGCCACCGCCAGGATAAGAACCTTGCATCCGATGCGAAAGAAACGCCGGTTGCGATGCGCCGCTGCAGAACCAGGATCGAGCATTCATCACCTCCGGGCCGCGCTCGAGCTGCGATCAGCCACTGATTCTATCTCGGAATAGCTTCCGGGGAAGCGGAAGAGATTCTGGGGGAGCCCGTCCGAAAAACCGTATTAACGCAAAACAGGCCCGAGCGCCGATGTCCGGCGCCCGGGCCCAAATCGAGGGTTAGAAAGTGAACTTCAGAGCGGCCTGGCCCACGCGCGGAGTCGCCGCGTCAGAGCCCTGACCGCCATTGATCTGGCCAAAGGTGGAGTCGGTCGGAGTCATGTCCGGAGTGCCCATGACAACATGGTTGAAGGCGTTGAAGAACTCGAAGCGGAGCTGTACCTGGTACCTCTCCGTGATTGCCCAGTTCTTCATCATCGCCGCGTCGGTGTTGAAACTCGGCGGCCCGTACATAACATCTCTGGCGCTGTCGCCGAAGGTCCCGTCGTGACGGGTTACGAACGCAGCCGGGTTGAAGTACTGCTTCACCCACGCCGATCGCCCGCCCTGGCGAACCTTGAGCGACTGCCCAGCGACCCTATCCGCGCGGTCACCCGCACAGAACTGCAGGCATCCGCCACCGTAACCCGGCTCGCCATAGGCTGCCTGGCTGCTGCCCGAGCCGATGCTGAACGGCGCGCCTGACTCCCAGGAAAGAATGGGGCTAAGTTCCCATCCGCCCAGCGCCTCGCGCAGCGCAAGACTTTGTCCCCTCAGCTCCGGAGTGCGGTAAATAAAGTTGGTGACCCAGACGAAAGGAATACTCGCGCTGGAAACCCCATAACTCCAGCGCAGGTCCCTGGGATTATCGATGCCGTTCTGGCTGGCGGCGATGTTAGCTGAACTGGCCACGTCCATGGTCTTTTGCCAGGTGAAGCTGGACTGCGCCTGGAGTCCGTGCGCCATATTCCGCTGGAAGGTTGCCTGCAGCGAGTGGTAGTTAGCAGTTGCGCCGCTGTCGTATTCCAGGATGCCGCTGAAGTTGGAGTACGGAGCAACAGGTTTGGCGGCCAGCGCCGGTGCTGGGCAACTAAGCGAGGTATAGGAAGTGCAGTAGCTGTAGCCGGCAAAGTTGTCGTCCTGCACGTAACTCTGGTGGTAGGACTGGCTGCCGACGTAGGCCACGCGGACTGCCATCACATTGCTCAACTGCTGCTCGATGGAGGCGTTCCAGGCCTGCGTTACGCCTTCCCTGAAGCTCCGGGCGAAGGAATCCTGCTCATAGACCGGCCCGGGGATCAGGGAGTTGGACGGCGGTTTGTAAGTGACCGATGCAAACGGCGGGAACGGGCTCTTGCCATTGGTCCCGAACGACGAGGTTTGCCATGGGTTGTGGAAGTTGTCGTATCCGGCGACGGCCTGACCGGTGTTGGGTGTACAGGCGGCGGAGGCTCCGCCTGTGGAGCAGAGAGGAACGTTCGACGGCGCAGCCGGCGCCAGGGCCGTGGCAAACGGCGCGATATCCACGACGTGGTTGTAGTCCGAATATGGCACCGGAGCGGTGAACAGGCCGAATGCAGCGTGGAACGAAGTATGTGGCATGTTCGGGGGCTGGTAGGCCACACCGATGCGCGGTTCGAAGAGACGCTTGCTGCTGGGGCGAAGCGCGGCGTTCACGCCGGGATCGCCCGGGAAGACCAGGCCGGTTGGCGCTGCGGGGAAGACGACGCTTTGCTGGCCCGGCACGAAAGCCGACCCACGGCCACCGACAGAATTGGGCGCAAGGTCCGGATCCCAGCGCACGCCGAGCGTAAGGGTCAGGCCAGGCTTCACCCGGTACTCGTCATTCACGTAGGGATCCACCTGCCAGCCCTGGATGTCGGCCAGTTCGCCGGCTCCCTGCTCGAAGCTGCTCATGTAACCCAGCAACCAGTCGGCAAGTCCATTGCCGGTGTAGCCGCCACCGAAGCTAATGATGGCGTCAGCCGGGTAGTTCGCCGCGTCTTCGACCGCCCTCTGGTGCTGCAGGTCGATGCCCACCGACACGGTGTGCCGGTGAATGGTCTTGATCAGCGTGTCGGAGATTCCCTCCGTGCCGCGCACCTCATTCGACGGCTCAGTCCAGCCGCCGTTGGCGCCGCCGAAATAGGCGCCTTCCATATAGCAGACCGGCTCAACGATGCTGATGTAACGCGACCAGCACATTGGCTTGCCGCTCTTGTCCAGCACCGGCGTGCCGTTATGCGCACTCTGTTGTGTCCACAGAACCGTGGCCGTATTGACCGTAGAGGTGTTCACCGTCCACGTGTGCTGCAGAATTTCGTTGAAGTACCACATCTTCTCGCCGAAGGTCTGGTTCCAGGTGTTCAGATTCAACACCGAAAGAACATCTCCCGGCGTGTCGCCGGAGGGCTGAATGAACTTGTCGATGTACGAGCGCACCGAGAGGCGTTGGCTCTTCGACAGGTCGTAGTCAACCCGGGACGTGTACTCGTTCCAGGTGGAATTCGCCAGGTTGGCCGAGGCGTACAGCATGTTTCCCGCAAGATTCTGCGCGCCGGAGGTCGGAGCCGCAGTCCCTGAAGCCGCCGCGGTGTGCCCGGGCAGGCCATCGTTGGTAATTTGCACCGCCACCGGATCCAGCCCGCCTACAACCTGGTTGGGCTTGCCGTTGGCGAACTGGAAGGGACCGTTCAGCCAGCCGCAGGAGAGAGTCCGTGGTCCGGTATAACCCGAACCGCAGCCGCTGTTGTGAGCCTCGGCGTAGTCGACCAGCCCACTAAAATCCCCGCCCAGCATCTGCTGGGTTGGTGTAGTGGTGGAGTTGTTCGAAGTTCCCGGGCCACCGACGACGATGGTTCCCTGGTAATTAAAGAAGAAGAAGAGGCGGTTCTTGATCGCCGGTCCGCCGACATAGCCGCCGTACTGGTTTCGCCTGAAAGTATCCTGTTGGTGGTTGCTCCAGTTGCCTGCGTCCAGGTCCCCGTTGCGCATGAATTCGAAGAGACCGCCATGCCACGTGTTCGTCCCGCTCCGGGTGGCCATCGAAACAACGCCGCCCGTCGAGAAGCCATAAACCGCGCTGAAGTTGTTGGAGATCAGGCGAAACTCCTGGGTAGCGTCGGGGTTCGGCGTGGGCGAGTTGGAGCCCAGGTAGTTATCCATGTTGGAGACACCGTCGAGCATGTAGTAGGTGCTGCCGATGCGCCCGCCATTGGCTGAAGCCGCGTTCTCACCGGGGAAGGAGAACCCCGATTGCATCCAGCTGACGCCGGCTTTTCCGGCATCGACAACGCCCGGCGCCAGAAGCGCCAGCGCCGAAGGATCGCGTCCGTTCAGCGGCAACTGCGACACAGAGTTCTCGTTGATGGTCAGACCCAGTTCGGCCGTGGTCGTGTCAATCAGCTCGGCATTGGCGGTTACGCTGACCGTCTGGCTCGAGCTTCCCACCTTCATCTGGACATTCTGGGTCGCATTCGTGTTGGCGTCGGTCACGATTCCCTGTTGCGCATATTTCGCGAAGCCCCGCGCCGCGACCGTCAACGTGTAGTTGCCGGGCGGGACGAGTTTGAACACATAGATTCCTGTAGCGTCGGTGGTCACCGTCTGCGGGAAATTCGTGCCGACGTTCGTCAGGGTCACGGTCGCTTCGGGAATGGCCGCCCCGGAAGGATCGACAACCTGACCGGTGAGTGTGCCATTCGTGCCTTGTGCCAGAAGAAATCTGCCTGATGCGCTCAGTCCAAAGAGGACCACAAGGAGCAGCAAAAGCAGGCGCTTGAAACCGTTACCGGATGGTCGCATTGGTTGCCTCCTGAAAATGTTTGTCAAACCCAGAAGCCACTGTCTCGTTCTGTTGTAAACGGTTACGTCCTGGGTAAATCTTCACGGTTCCCCGGAACCCATCCTCCGCGCGGGGTGGGCGCTGCTGCCTCGTCGATCCGGTACCGCAAGGGTTACTTCAGGGCCTTATGTAATCGCTTACATCTCATGTAGAAAAAAAGAAACTTGCCCATCGCTGCCCGTGCGTCACTCACTGCCTCCGCGCAAGCGCGATGGTATTCCGATTTCGACTAGCGTTTATATTCGCGGGAATTGGCCTTGTCAAGCGCTATCTGGAGCGGGGATGCGAAACAGCACTGAATCGAGCCTTGAATGCCTGTCTTTCTCGCCCTCGTTCGATCCGTTTTCCACGCGCCGATCCTTCGCTGTTCCTCGCCTGGGAATAGCCGCATCGCAGTTCCGGCTTGAAGAGGGCTTTATCTCACTGGCAATCAGCCAGATCGCCCGAAACCGGAGGTGATCTCTATCGGCATTAGTGCCAAACGTATAATCTTGCTTGCCCGAGATTCAGCACGCAAAGCTTCCCGCCCGGACCCGTTACCCTCGTGCATGCGCCCGCTCATGAAAAACCGACCTGGGGCCGAAAATCAGGCACGCCTCCGTGCCAGTGCGCTGCTATTTATCTTCGTCGGAATCGTCTGCTCTCTGCTCCCTCCGGCCGCTTCTGCCGCGACCCCCTGCAACGCTCCGCCCGCGCTCAAAGCGCGCCTGGCAACCCGACCGTCGGCGCAGGCTTTCGTGGATACCGGAAGCTGGTTCGCCGATCAAAAGCTGTTCTCCTGCGCAGTCGACGATTTTGCCCAGGCCGCGAAACTCCAGCCCCAATCCGCCTCCATCGCTTACCTGTGGGGATTGAGTCTCTACTCCGCCGGTCACGACGAAGCCGCGCTCGTTCAACTCCATCGAGCGGCTAAGCTCGACCCCAGCGATATCCGTCCTCATCTCGCGCTCGGAGCCGCCCTCGATCGGCTTAAACGCGCGAGCGATGCCGAAGTCGAGTGGCGTGCCGCGCTGGCCATCGACGCCGATTCCTCGACCGCGCTCGACAGTCTCACCCAGGATTTGATCGGCCAAAAAGATTACGCATCGGCCGTCGCCCTGCTCGAAAAGCCGATCACCAACGGAGAGCGATCTCCGCAGCAGAACCTCAATCTTGGCCTTGCCTATGTCGGCCAGGCAAGGCTCGACGACGCGGCCCGCGTTCTCCGGGAAGCGCTCAATACCGCGCCGGACTCGCTGCAGATCGCCGATGAGCTTGCTCTCGTTCTCATGATTCTCGGCCGGGAGCACGAGGCCTACGCGGTTTTCGATCTCGCGCTCGAAAAGCACCCCGACGATCGCCCCACCCAGGTGCTTTACCTCCGCGCTTTGGTATCCAGCCATTCCGAGAAGGCGCCGCAGTACGCGCAGCAACTCCTCACCGCGATGCCCGGAAACTGGGAGGTCCTCTACCTCAACGGTGTTCTGGCATCGAACGACGGCAATCTGCAGCAGGCCCGCACTTACTTCGAACGCTCCATCGCGCAGCATTCGGAATACGGCCCGGCGCACACCGCGCTCGGCAACACGCTCTCCAGCCTGGGCGATCTGCGCGGCGCAAAAGAGCAACTGGAGAAAGGCATCGCGCTCGGCGATGACCCTCCCGATTCCGAATACGCTCTAGCCAGGATTCTTCGCAGCCTCGGCGAAACCAGCGAAGCCCAAAAACGGCTCCTCCGCTATCAGGAACTCAAGAACGCTCAGACCGGAGTCACGCAGGCCGCCGGCAAAGCTGAATCCGCCGACCAGGCAATGGCCGCGGGCAATTTCACGCAGGCCGCCGCTACCTATCGTGACGCGATTGCATCCGACCCCGACGAACCGCTGCTCCACTACAAATTGTCGAAAGCGCTCGATCGCCTGCACGACGATGCCGGCGAAGAGGCCGAGCTTCAGCAGGCCATCCGACTGGACCCCAACCTGGCCGAGGCCCAGAACCAGCTCGGCTATCTGGCAGCCCGCGGCGGCGACCCGGCTCGCGCCGAAACCTTCTTCCGCGCCGCGGTTCAGGCCTCTCCTTCCTATGTCGTCGCCTGGGTCAACCTGGCGGCAACTCTCGCCAGTGAGGAAAAGTGGACCGAAGCTAAACAGGCGGTGGATCGCGCCCTCACCATCGATCCGGATAACGCCGCGGCTCGCCAGCTCAATCAGGCCGTCATGGCCCGTCAATCCGGTCCGTGATGCCGGCGCCGCCCGCTGCGCTCGGGAAGCACCTTACAATCTCTGTGATCGCCATGAGTATTCAATAACCATGCCGGAGCCGTTCCGATCTGCAATGTCATGGTCCCGCCGCCGTGTCCTCAAGTCTGTTCCCGCACTCCTGGCATCGAGAGCTTTTCCCGCCGGCGTCTCCGCTCCTTCGTCCGCAAGCGCAAAGCCCTTCTCGCACTTCGTCGATGTCGGCGAGCAGGCCGGGCTCACCAGGGTCATGTTCTACGGCGAGGGACAGAAGGCCACCTACATCACCGAAATCATGGGCGGCGGCTGCGCGTTTTTCGATTACGACAACGACGGATGGATGGACATCTACATTCTCGGCGGCCGCAGGCTCGAATCCGTGCCGCCCGGAGCCAGCAATCGCCTCTACCACAACAATCGCGACGGCACGTTCACCGATGTCACCGAGCACGCCGGTCTTCTCGACGCCGGCTGGGCGGTTGGCGTTTGCGTGGGTGACTACAATAACGACGGATTCGAAGATCTCTACGTCACTTACTTCGGCCAGAACCGTCTTTATCGCAATAACGGCAACAGCACTTTCACCGATGTCACCGCGCAGGTGGGGTTAGCCACCACGGCGACCCGTTTCGGATCCGGTTGCACTTTCGTCGACTACAATCGCGACGGCTGGCTCGACCTCTTCGTCTCGAATTACGCCGACGTGGACCTCGCCACTCTGCCCACGCCCTCGCTGCAGCGGCCCAACTACAATTTCGAAGGCGTCCCCGTCAATTGCGGCCCCAGCGGCCTTCCCCTGCCCACCCATGCGCTCTATCGGAACCATGGCGATGGCACCTTCACCGACGTTTCCAAAGAGTCCGGAGTGGCGGCGATGCGCGGTTCGTACGGCCTGACCGCTTGCGCCTTTGACGCTGACGAAGATGGGTGGCCCGACATCCTTGTCGCCTGCGACACCACTCCCAGCCTGCTGCTGATGAACAACCACGACGGCACGTTTCGCGAAGAGGCCCTGTTACGCGGTCTCGCGCTCAGCGAAAACGGCAAGGAAATGGCCGGCATGGGCGTCGGCGTTGGCGATTACGATTGCGATGGACGCCTCGACATCGTCCGCACCCACTACATGAATCAGGCAACCGGCCTCTATCACAACCTCGGCGAGGGCAACTTCGAAGACGTCACCGTCCGCTCGGGTCTCATCCACGAGCGCCGCTTTGTCAGCTGGGGCACCGGCATCTTCGATCTGGACAACGACGGCAACCCCGACATTCTGCTGGTCACCGGCCAGGTCTATCCCGAACTCGAGCCGGTCCTCCCTCAGTATCCGCGCCGAGGCCCGCGCATTGTCTTCCGCAACCAGGGCAACGGCACCTTCACCGAGCTCGACGACGCAACCGAGCCGGCTCTCGCTGCGCGTCACGTCAGCCGCGGATGCGCCTTCGGCGACTTCGATAACGACGGCGATCTCGACATTGTGATCATGAATCAGAACGAGCCGCCGTCGCTGTTGCGCAACGATGCTCCGCCCGGCAATCACTGGATCAAGGTCCGTCTCCACGGCACTAAGAGCAATCGCAGCGCGCTTGGCGCGAGAGTCGTTGTGCGCGATGGGTCCAGAACGCAGGTCCTCGAGG
>JBEKIN010000064.1:0-17075 GCA_050011735.1 Acidobacteriaceae bacterium
CGCGGCTTCTCGCCATCGCCACCTATGGCGCGGGCGAGCGGACTGCGGATCTATCCCGGCAGGTCAGCTGGGAGTCCAGTAACGCAAAGATTGCCACCATCGACGCCAGCGGTCTGCTGGTCGCGGTAGGACCTGGCGACGCGGTCATTACTGCAACGGCTAAGGCTCCGAGCGGCGAAGTCGTCTCGACCACGCAAACCGTTCACTTCCTGGCTAACAGCCAGTAGACCCTTCGACCCGCAACGAGTACGCAACAGGGTGTGGGTTGCGAGGCGCCTGCTAAACAGCAGGCGCTTTGTGTTTTGTTTCTGGCGCTGAGGCTCCCCCCAACCCCAACTCCCCTCCCCTCGGACCCCCGTTACGAATTGATAAAAGGTATCTACGGAATACACACCTGATGCATTGTCAGTAGATGTCTTCCTATACACTGAACCTCCTGTGGAAAAGAGAAAATGGAACGGAACGAACCGAAGTACGCGCAAGACCTATTCGAGGGACTGACTGGCCGCTTTGCCGCCGTAGCCGACCAGGCCCAAATTGCCATCACCGGGGGAGGCGTCCAGTGGAGGTGCTCCGCGCAGCGGGGCGCGCGATCCTGCTGGGTGGGTTGTTTCGAGGTCGGAGGCCCGGAATTCCTCACCTTTTTTGAGGACGCCGGCAAAAAAGTCGGCACCGGGCGAACCTCTTCGTGCCGGGAAACCGTCGATGCCATCTGGCACTGGCTCGACGCCGCACCCCTCCCGGCCATGTATCAGAAGTTCTGCTTCGTCGACTGGGAGAAGCGGAAGCTCATGTCGATCCGGGAGACCGCGCTGAAAGGCTTCCCGCAGCTGGGAACGGCCGCTCGCAACGAGCTCATCGTGACCCCTTCCGGCGTTTCTCATCTCTGGTTCCGGAACGATACGCGCTCGGCACACATCCACTTTGCGTCCCGGCGTGAATACCCAGAGGCGAATTTTCTTTGGGACGATAGCGAGCTGTTTCGTTTCGACGCGGCCGATCCTGCCGCGCTGGGCGCCGTCCTCACCGCATGGCTTGCCGACAACGCGCCTCCGTCGAGACTGCGCAAGGAATTTCCCTGGCTGCAGATCGGTCCCCTCGCCGACTACTACGAGAACGGCAAACCGGTCGAAGGGGAGTTCATCGAAAGCTGGAATCAGATGGAGCAAGTCTATGAAGGCTCGCGCTTTCCCCCCAGGACTCTGGTCCTGCCGTTCATCGCCGAACTGCGCCGGGCCGGTTACGACCGCAAGCTGCGCGCCGGCCAGTCCATCTGGTCGCTGATCGTTTCCCGGTCCCGCCGTCCGCGCCTGCGGCCCGAACAGCCGCTGGTCTCCTTCCAGTTCCGCGAAAGCAGCATGGAAGTCTATTCCAGCAACGAGGCCGAGGAGCGCATCTTCGAAATTCCCATCGGCATGTCGGAAACCGTGGAGCGGGTGCTTCGGCGGCTGGTGACACGGCCCATCGACTAAGCCTCGCGGGAAATTCTCCAGTCCCGCTCGCCGGCCCTCCGTCGCTGTTCACGGGACTATACTGTGCTCTGCTGTTTTGGCGCAGGAGCAACAGATGCTGTTTTCTCGTCGTGAATTTCTGGGCGGCCTCGCTGCAGCGGGCGCCCTGTCTGCTCTTCCCCAGGCCTCTTCCGCAATGAGCCTCGAACCACCGATCCCTGCAAGCTGTCCGTTCCGCCTTTCGGTTATCAACGACGAAATTTCGCAGGATTTCGATCACGTATGCTCGGTCGCCGCCAACGATTTTGGCCTGCACTGGATCGAGCTTCGCGGTATGTGGGACAAAAACGTCACCGATCTCGACGCCAGCCAGCTCGCCGAAGCCAATCGCATCCTGAAAAAGTACGATCTGCGGGTGACCGACATCGCCAGCCCGCTCTACAAAGTCGACTGGCCGGGCGCGCCGCGCAAGGACGGCCAGCAGCGCGATCAATTCCACGCCAACACCGACGCCAGCCAGCAGGATGCGCTGCTCCACCACTGCATCGAGCTGACTCAGACCTTCAACACCGACCGCATCCGCTGCTTCGACTTCTGGCGTCTCGATAACCAGGCGCCCTATCGTGACGCGATCAACGCGAAGCTCACGGAGGCGGCGGAAGTTTGCGCGAAGAGCAACGTGATTCTCCTGCTCGAAAACGAAATGTCGTGCAATACTGCCACGGGTGAAGAAGCTGCCGCAGTGCTGAAGGCCATTCCAAACAGAAACTTCATGCTCAACTGGGACCCCGGCAATGCCGGAACCTTCGAGAGCGAAACACCGTTTCCCAACGGCTACGATCTGCTGCCGAAGGACCGCATCGGCCATTGCCACGCGAAAAATGTCACGCGCCAGCCCGGCGGCAAGTATGAATGGCAACCTGTTGGCACCGGCGTAGTGGACTGGGTTGGCCAGTTGCGCGCGCTGCGCCAGACTGGCTATCACTACGCCGTCAGCCTCGAAACCCACTGGCGGGGCGCAGGAACGCCGGAAGCCTCCACACGCATCAGCATGGCCGATCTGAAAAAGGCTCTGGCACAATCCGGGGCAGCCTGCTGAACCACGCACCACGAGTTCACTTCTCAATGGAGACAGCATGATTACACGTCGCGATTTCCTGGACACGATGGCGGTCGGAGCGGCTGGGCTCGCTGTCGGCAGCACGGCAAAGAGCTATGCACAGATCATGGGCGCCAACGACCGGCTCAACTTTGCCGTCATCGGATTGAACGGACGCGGCTACGCGCATCTTTCAGCGCTCGCGGCCAATCGCGAGAAGGCTCGCGTGGCGTATGTCTGCGACGTCGAAAGCAACATCCTGGCGAAGTTTGCCGCCGAGGCGCAGAAGGAACTGGGCTACGCACCGCAGACCGAAGCCGACTTCCGCAAAGTTCTCGAGCGCAAAGACGTCGACGCCATCTCCATCGCGACCCCGGACCACTGGCATGCTCCCCTGGCCATCGCGGGCGTGGAAGCCGGCAAGCACGTCTACGTGGAGAAGCCCTGCAGCCACAATCCCGCAGAAGGTGCGCTGCTGATCGAGGCGCAGAAGAAGTACGGCAAGCTGGTACAGATGGGCACGCAGCAGCGCTCCTCGCCGCACACCATCGAAATCGTCCAGAAGATTCACGATGGCGTCATCGGCCGGGCCTACTACGCGATGGCCTGGTACGTGAACACGCGCAAGTCCATCGGCGTTGGCAAGGATGCACCCGTGCCGCCGACCCTCGACTGGGATCTGTGGCAGGGTCCCGCGCCGCGCAGGCCCTACAAGGACAACGTCCAGCCTTACAACTGGCACTGGTTTCGCACCTGGGGCACCGGCGAGACCCTCAACAACGGCACGCATGAGATCGACGTCTGCCGCTGGGCGCTGGGCGTCGACTATCCCAATCGCGTGGCCGCAACCGGCGGCCGCTACCACTACAAAGATGACTGGCAGTTCTACGACACCCTGGTGACGAACTACGAGTACGACGGCACGCTCATCTCCTGGGATTGCCGCTGCTGCAATGGAATGAAGATCGACAACCGCGACCGCGGCTCGACCATCATGGGCACCAACGGCTCGGTGCTGGTGGATCGCGACGGCTACGAGGTGTACGACCTCGGCGGCCACAAGACCGATGAGTTTCGCGCGAAGAAGGAGGCCACCTCGTCGGCCGATCTGGTCGGCCGCGACTCCATGACCAACGACCACTTCGCCAACTTCATCGCCGGCGTCACGAAGGGCGAAAAGCTGCGTTCTCCCGTCGAAGTCGGCAATGTCGCGGTGACCATGCTGCAGCTCTCGAACATCGCCTGGGAAGTGCAGCGCGAACTGAAACTCGACACCAGCAATGGCAAGATCGTCGGCGATGCGGAAGCGATGCAGGGCTGGGGTCGCGAATATGAGAAGGGATGGGAGCCGCATCTGTAACGGCAGGTTGCAGGTTGCAGGTTACAAGTTGGGGCAGAGGTTACGGAGGGAGTCAGAGCCGATGAAGAGTGAACTGAGCCGCAGGGCACTGTTGCTGGGAGGGACCGCGGTAGCGCTCGGCGGGACAAGCCTGGCGCGCGCGGCAGCGGGAATAACAACGGAAACAGCTGAGGCTGCCTCGTCCGTCAAGCTTGGCCTGGCCAGCTACACCTTCCGCAACTTCACGCGCGCGCAGATGATCGGCTTCATGAAGGAGCTGAACGTCCAGGACCTGAACGCCAAGGACGTGAAGGATCATCTCCCCATAGACCCCGCGGCGGAGGCCCAGGCACTCGCTGACTACAAAGCCGCCGGTATCCGCCTGCACGGCGCGGGCGTCATCTCGCTGGCCACCGACTCCGACGACGATATGCGGAGCAAATTCGAGTACGTGAAGCGCGCGGGAATCCCGGTGCTGGTTGCAGGCGACCCGACACCGCAGGATCTGCCCCGCATCGAAAAGTTTGTGAAGGAATATGACATCCGCGTGGCCATCCATAATCACGGGCCCGAGGACAAGCTCTGGCACTCGCCCCTGGACGTGCTGGAAGCGGTGCGGGGCCTGGATCCGCGCATCGGCTGCTGTATCGATGTGGGACATGCGGTACGCGCCGGAACCGGCATCGTCGAAGCCATCCATGCCGTCGGGCCGCGGCTCTTCAATATGCACATCAAGGACCTGGCCGATTTTCACGATAAGGACAGCCAGGTGGCCGTGGGAGACGGCAAAATGCCGGTGCGGGACATTTTCGAGGCGCTCATGGCCGTGCAATACCGCGGCTTTGTTGACCTCGAATACGAAGTCCACGCCGACGACCCGATGCCTGGAGTGACCAAAAGCTTCGCGCATATGCGCGGAGTTCTTGCGGGAAAGGGTTATCCCGCGGCTGGGTAATTCCGGAAAGATCGGTTCGCATCCCCAACCAATCTGCGGCGCGGCGGGTTGCCTCTGCATTCCTGTAAGTTATGGCTCCTTCGTGGCATCCTCACGATCCTGCCATGACTTATACTTACCCCCACGCGTGCCGATAACTCCCTTGAGAGAGGTGCGCGCCAGGAACGCGCAACGAGGAAAGCCGGATGGATGCAGTCAGGCCCGTGACTGATCCCGAGCAGCAGTGTGACCGGCTCGCGGCCACGACGCCGAGGCGCGTCAGGGCAAGGTTCGCAGCATGGCTGCCGGCGCTGTTCCTTCCGGTTTTCCTTGCTCTCACCGCCCGGGCGGCCACCGATTCTCTGCCCGTGCTGCGCACTGCGCACCAGGCACACACCCTCTCCACCACGGAAGCCATCCGCGGATATCCGGTCCATCTGGATCGCGCTCAGATCACCTTCTACGATTCGACCATCCATTCCCTCTTCCTGATGGACGCGACCGACGGCATTTTCGTCGATGCGCGTGGCGATCAGGCGCAGGACGTGCACGCAGGCGACGTGGTGGAGGTGGATGCAGTCAGCGGCCCCGGCGACGTGGAGCCGGTCCTTCTGCACCCTCGCTTTCGGGTTCTGGGAAACCAGAGGCTCCCCGAAGCGCCGCTGATCGGCTTCGACCGCCTCTCCACCGACTTCTACGATTCGCAGTGGGTGGCCATCGAGGGCATCGTTCGATCGGTGCGAAGACCGCAAGAGGTGACGTATTACGCCGGCCATGCTGCTTCCAGCAGCGCCAATCTCATCGTCACCGTCGCGTCAGGCCAGGATCTCATGGACGTGATTACCCTCGACCCGCAAGGCGGAGACCACAGCAACCTGATCGACGCCAGGGTGCGGCTGCGCGCCGCGTGCGGAACCCGATTCAACCAGCGGAAACAGATCATCGGCGTTCACCTGTACATGCCTGACATTTCCTATATCCAGGTGCTGGAGCCTGCGCCCGCCGATCCCTTTTCGCTGCCCCTCAGCGAGACTGCCGACGTGATGCGGGCCAGCCAGCATGAACGCGGCCATCGTGTTCACGTGCGCGGCGTCGTCACCTCCACCTGGGGTCCCCTGCAATTCACCCTCATGGATGCCAACCATGGCATCTTCGTACACACCGAGGTCCCCGCCGCCGTATCCGTCGGCGATCTGCTCGACGTGGTCGGCTTCCCTGCCCTTGGCGACTATACTTCGGTTCTCGACGAGGCCATCTTCCGCCGCAGCGGAGTGGCTCGACCCCCTGCGCCGGTGACGCTCACCGCCGCCCAGGCACTCGACGGAAATCACGATGCCGAGCCGGTGCGGGTCGATGGGCAACTACTCTATAAATCCCGCACCGCAACCGAAACGACCCTGCTTCTCACCGACGGCGGCACCACTTTCTCCGCTTCCCTGCCCGCCGATACTCCGGAAGGTTTCGACAACCTCGAACCGGGAAGCCGCCTGCGCATCACCGGGATCTGTTTAATCGAGGTCACTCCCAGCAAAACGCCGAAGGCGCTGAAAATCCTGCTGCAGTCCCCGGCTGAAGTCCTGGTGCTGCAAAGCCCGTCCTGGTGGACACCGCGTCACACGCTGATTTTCGCCGGCGTTCTCTGCGCGGTGGTGATGGTGTTCATTACCTGGAACGTCGGCCTGCGGCGTCGCGTTCGCGCGCAGACCCGCGTCATCCGCACCCAGCTGGACGAAGCTCACACGCTGCGGCTGCAGGCCGAGGCCGCGCATCGGGAAAAGAGCAAGTCTCTCGCCGATGTTCTCTCCCTGCAGCACGACCTGCTGGTCGCCCAGGAAAAGCTCCGCTATCAGGCTACCCACGACGTGCTCACCGGCCTGTCGAACCGCGGCGCTTTGCTCGACCTGCTGCGCGCTGAAATCGAGCGCACGCTGCGCACGCATGCGTCCATGGGCCTCCTCATGCTCGACGTGGATCACTTCAAGCCGATCAACGATACCTACGGGCACCTGGTCGGCGATGCGGTGCTGAAGGAGATCGCCCAGCGCATCGCGCGGGCGACGCGGCCTTACGATGTCGTCGGCCGCTACGGAGGTGAGGAGTTTCTGGTGATCCTGCCCTCCTGCGATCGCCAGCAGACCGCGAACGGCGCGGAACGCATTCGTGCCGCTATTTCCTCATTGCCGTTCCTGGTGGCCGGCGCGGAAATCTCCCTCACCGCCAGCATCGGCGCCACCGTCGCTCCGCATGCCGCTCAAGCCGAAACCGAGCTGCTCAGCCTTGCCGATTTGGCTCTCTACCAGGCCAAGAGCGCCGGACGCAACTGCACTGTGGTGAGAATGTCGTTCCAGGAAGAACACGCCGAAACCGTGTGAACCTTCGGTTCAGTGAGGAAGCAGCCTCGCCTTGATGAAGCGCTGTGCGGGCCGCTCGATGCACACCATCGTCAGCACCGCAGCTCCCACCAGCAACACGTAACTCAGCCAGGGATCGAAGCGCGCCAGGCCGGTCACGACCAGAACGTTGGAGCTGTGGATCAGATTCCAGAGATTGAAGTGCAGGATGTACAGGCAGTAGCTCGCCTGCCCCACCGCGACAAACGGAAAGAACCCGAAAAACTTCGCGATCAGGTTGTGCCCGGCCAGACCCAGAATGGCCAGCGCAAATAAGGGCATCATCAGCCCATCGTGCATCATCACGTACGGAAAGTGGTCGCCGAAATACAGCATGGTATAGATGCCCACCATCCCCAGCGCTCCCAGCAGGAGCCGCTTGCGCGCGGCTCGGGGAATGAGCGCATCCAGATCCGCCAGCACAATCCCAAACAGGAACGACGGCACGTGCGGCGGCGGTGAGAACTTCAGCGCGCGCATCCAGAAGCCATCCGTGTATCGTCCGGGATGCATATCCCCATCCGGATGCAGGCCCATGTACAAGCTGGGCAGCACCATCCCCAGGCACCATAATCCCAGCAGAATCGCCACCAGAGCGCCGACCTTCTTCGGCCGCTTCCACAGGATGACCAGCGGAAAAATCAGGTAGAAGAACGCCTCGGTGCACATGGTCCACGCCGGAGTGTTCCAGAACGTAGACAGCCACGGACTCCAGCCCTGCAACAGCAGCGGCGTCAGCACCACGCCCCAGGTGAACTGCGCGTGCGAGCGCGCATGCCATTCGTCCATCAGCATGCCCACCGAGATCAGCAGCGCGAATAAATACACCGGATACAGCCGCGACATCCGGGCAACCCAGAAATTGCGCGCGCTCAACAGGCCCTGCTGGGCTCTGTCGGAGTAGTTGTACGCCAGCACGAAACCTGAAAGCAGCAGAAAGAAGCTGACCGAGGTGAACCCGTTGTTCACCACCGGCGCAAGTGGGCCGAACCACTTCGGATTGGAATAGTGGAAGAAAACGATATTCAGAGCCGCAAACGCGCGCAGTCCGGTCAGGGCCGGAAGACGCTCCTTCTTCGGCTTGATCAGGACCGGCTTGGCTGCCGGAGTCTCTCGAGGCGGTCCCCACGTCTCCGTGGGCCGCGGTACGATTTGTACCTGGGCGCTCAGGCCGTCACCAGTGAGCCGACCTTCTCCCCGGAAACGACTCGGCGGATATTGCCCGGCTGGTTCAGATTGAAGATGATCATGGGCAGATTGTTGTCCTTACACAAACTCACTGCCGTGGTATCCATCACCTTTAACCCCAGCCGCAGAATTTCCATGTACGTAATTTGCTCGAATTTCACCGCGTCTCTTGTGATGACCGGATCGGCGTCATAGATGCCTTCTACTTTTGTGGCCTTAAGTAACACATCCGCCTTGATTTCCATCGCTCGCAGCGACGCGGCCGTATCTGTGGAAAAATAAGGGTTTCCCGTCCCTGCCGCGAAAATCACGATCCGGCCCTTTTCCAGATGCCGGATCGCCCGCCGCCGGATATACGGTTCGCACACCTGGTTCATCTCAATGGCCGACATCACCCGGCAAAAAACGTCCCGCTTCTCCAGGGAATCCTGAATGGCCAGAGCGTTGATCACCGTCGCCAGCATGCCCATGTTATCGGCGGAAACCCGGTCCATCTCTTTCGCCTGCTCGGCCACGCCGCGAAAGAAATTGCCGCCGCCCACCACGATGGCCATTTCCACGCCCATCTGGTGAACCTCGGCAATTTCTGCTGTGATTTCGTGGATGCGGATGGGATCGACGCCGAAGCCTTTGCCCGCCGCCAAAGCCTCGCCGGATAGCTTGAGAACAACCCTTTTGTACATGCCACTGGCAGTATCGCATGTTGGATGATCCGGGCGAACACCGACATCTCACCGAGGTAACCCAGGGGGTTCGCTCAACCCGCTCATCCATCCCCCGCATCCAGACCTGGAAGATTCCTTGCCTCTTCTGTAGCATGCGGAAAGGCATTTCCAAACCTTAAAGACCGGCGTGGGCTTGATGCGTCCCCTTTGCCTTCGCGGTCCTCTTCATGCTGTCGGGAGGTCACCTGATGGATAGTCTTCGCCATCCGCTCTCTATCTCTGCCTGTTGCTCGCGCATTCTTCCCCTGGCGCTGATCTCCGCATGCGCCGCCTTTGGCCGCGCGCAACTATCGCCTCCCGCGGACATCGTCATTCGCGGCGCTACCGTCATGACCGCCAGCCACGGCACCATCGAACATGGTTCCGTGTGGGTGCACGCTGGCAAAATCGCGGGCGTCGGACCCACAGTCTCCGCGCCCTCGTCGGCCACCGTCGTCGATGCCACCGGCCTGTGGCTCACCCCCGGCATCATCGATCCGCACTCCCACTCCGCGCTCGACAGCGACGTCAACGAAGCCACCAGCCCGGTCACGCCGTCGATGCACATGATCGACGCCTTCGATAACCGGGACGCCGACCTCTATCGCGCGCTCGCCGGCGGCGTCACCACCGAGCTGCTGCTGCACGGCTCAGCCAATATGATTGGCGGCCAGGCCGTGGTGATCAAGAACAAATTCGGCCTCGACCGCGACGCCATGCTCTTCCCCAACGCGCCCGGCTCCATTAAATTCGCCTCCGGCGAGAATCCCAAGCGCGTCTACGGAAGCCGCGATCAGCTCCCCTCCACCCGTATGGGCAATTTCGAGGTCATGCGCATGGCCTTTGAAGATGCCAAACACTACATGGCGGACTGGGATGCCTATGACGCCAAAGTGAAGAAGGGCGACAAGGACGCTGTCGCTCCCAAACGCGACCTGAAACTCGAAGCTCTGGCCGACGTGCTGCGCGGCAAGCTCTACGTACAGATCCACTGCTACCGCGCCGACGAGTTTCTGACCGAAGAGGCGATCGCCAAAGAGTACGGCTATAAGATTCGCGCCTTCCACCACGCTCTGGAGATGTACAAGGTTGCTCCGCAGATCGCCGCCGACGGTACCGCCATCGCAACCTTCACCGACTGGTGGGGCTTCAAAGACGAAGCCCGCGACGCCATTCCGTGGAACGCGGTCATGTCCATGCGCCAGGGCGTCCGCGTCGCGCTCAAGAGCGATTCCGACGACCACATCCGCCGCCTCAATGTCGAGGCCGGCAAAATGGTTCACTACGGCGGCGCGACGGAGGACGAGGCGATTCGCATGGTCACGCTCAACCCCGCGTGGATCATCGGCGTCGATGACCGCGTCGGTTCCATTGACGTCGGCAAGGATGCCGACCTGGTGCTCTGGAACCACGATCCCCTTTCCACCTACGCCCACGCTATGAAGGTCTACATCGACGGCGATCTGTTCTTCGACGCTTCCCTGCCTGGGTGGGGAACAACCCATTTCTCCGGCGTCATGCACGACGGCGGCGGCTTCGGCTCTGACGACGAGGAGGATGGACAGTGATCAAGTTCCTGGCTCACGTAACCGTATTTGTTACTTGTTTGGCGGCTTCGATCGCGGTCCTCGCCGCGGACACCCCCTCATCCAAAGTCATCGCCATCACCGGCGGCAAGCTCCTCACCGTCAGCCACGGAACCATCGACAACGGCGTGCTGATTCTCGCGGACGGCAAAATCGCCGCCGTCGGGCCGGCCGGATCGGTGAAGATCCCCAAAGGCGCCCAGATCGTCGACGCCAAAGGTCTCACCGTGTACCCCGGCCTTATCGATCCTGAATCCAACTTCGGCTTAACCGAAATCAGCGCCGACTCCGCCACCAACGATCTCGAGGAGCGCTCCGACGAGATCATGCCCCACATGCATGTCTCCGACGCTTTCCACTCCGACACGGAGCTGATTCCCGTCGCCCGCCTCAATGGCGTCACCAACGCTGTCGTCGCGCCTGCCAGCGGTGACTCGATCGCCGGGCAGGACATCTTCATCCAGCTTTACGGCAGCCGAGAACAGATGATGCTCGGTAGCGATGTGGCCCTGGCCATGAACTATGGCGCCGAGCAGCGCCGCCGCGGTGGCCCCACGGGCCGAGCCACATTTCCTTCCACGCGCATGGGCCTCGTCACCGAGCTCCGTCAGACCTTTCTCGACACCCAGGATTACATGGCGAAGCGCGACGCCGCCGCGAAGAAACCCGACGCCACTTTCAAGCGCGACCTCAAGTTCGAGGCTCTCATTCCCTATTTAAAAGGGGAGCGGCCGGTTGTCATCGGCGTGTACGAAGCCTATGACGTCGAGACCATCATGCATCTCGCCCAGGAATTCCATCTCAAGGTCATCCTCAACCACGTCACCCACACGCAGGAGGTCCTCGACGAGATCGCCGCATGGAAGGTCCCGGTCATCATCGGGTCCATCTACGACGCGCCGCGCGCCAATGAGCGTTATGACTCCGTCTACACGCTCCCCGCGGAGCTGGCGAAGCGCGGCGTGAAGATTGCCATCTCCTCAGCCGATGGCGGCGGCCCGGCCAGCAGCCACTCTGCGCGCAACCTGCCTTACGCCGCGGGCTTTGCGGTCGGCTACGGACTGCCCTATGACGATGCCCTGAAGGCCATCACCCTGAATGTCGCCGAGATGTTCGGATTCGGCGACAAACTGGGTTCGCTCGACGTGGGCAAGATGGCCAACGTGGTCCTGGCGACTGGCGATCCGCTCGATGTAAGGACCGACGTGAAGCAGGTCTACATTCAGGGCGTCGCGGTTCCCATGGTCAGCCGGCAAACGCAACTGCGCGACGAATACAGCAAGTAGTTACGGTACAGATTCAGAACCTGAAGCTTCCCCGCGAGCAGTTTGACCAGCCCTCGGTGCCGAAGAGCAGCCCTTCACGGGAAGCACCGCACCCTGTACCCTGCACCCTGTACCCTGCTCTTTAATCCGGCACGCCCTTCCCGTCCGCGCCGTAATCGTGCCGCTTCGCGCTGCCCTCCGGATCGCGCATCCAGTGCTGCAGGCGATCCGCGTTCACCTCGACCCGCACCACGTCCAGCTCGCCATGTTCGTAGTCGGTGATGAGCATGCGCATCGCGGATCCGCTGGGCTGTACGTAGATGAGGTCGACTTCCCCGTTGCGCGAGCGGTCGACGATGAAGCGCTGCCATGCGCCGCCCAAAGAGTCGTCCACCAGTTTTTCCAGCTCGGCTGAATCGGAGACGTTGTCGAGGTGGTCGAACTCGGCAATCTTCATCCCCTTCACGCCCCCGCGTGTCGCCGCCCACGCGCAGAAATTCACAAAGCCCATCATCGGCACCTTCTCCGCGCGCGCGTCGTAGCGATGTTCGACGGCGGAGACGACCGCGTCAAAGTCGTGGCCGGAAGCTGCGCGGACTGTGATCGGAAGCACCACGATGGTGACGGCGGCGAGAACGATCGTTGCCACTGCCAAACCCAGGGTTTTCATGGCTGCGGATCCTCCTTCTGCGTCTTGCTGTCGGCCTTCTGCGCCTTCTCGTCGGCCTTCTTCTGCGCCTTGTCACCCTTGTCCTTGTCGCCCTTCAGGGTCATTTTGTAGCTGCCCGCGGGAATCCCGAAGTTGCCGCTCAGGTCCTGCAGGTCTTCCGGCCGAATCGGTCCCGAAATGAACACGAAGTTCAGTTCCTTCGGCTCCGCGTTCAAAATGAACATCCCCTGCACTTCCCCGTTCACCAGCTTCATGTAGATGTCCGCGTCATCGGTCGCATCCTTCGAGCGCGTCTTCACCAGGGTCGTCCACTCCGGCGTGTCAAACTGTTTACGCACCGCCTCCAGATCCGCCGCCGTGTACTGTCCCGGCTTCTCGAACTCATAGCTGCGCACGTACACGCCGTTCAGCTTCTCCACGATGCGCTTGCCTTCCGCATCGTCCTTGTCGTTCATGAAGCGGCTGGCGAAATCGAGCATCTTGCGGTCCAGCGTCACCTCGGTGTAGTTCGAGGCGCGCTCCGCCAGCTGCTTTTCCAGCGTCACCGGAAACGGCGGCTGCGAGGACTGCGCCGCTGCCGGCAGCGCCGCACCGGCAACGAACGTGCCCGCCAAAATCGCAACTCTGATGAATCCCCTTTTCATAAATGAGTCCTCTCGTCTTCCTTGCCTTCCTTACTCGTCGTTGTGTTCGCGAACCGTGCCCTTCTGACTAAAGCTCTCCCGCTCGTCGCGCGCGCTCACCTTCTGCTGAACATCCCGCAGCGTCGATCCGGTGATTCGCAGCGCCAGCAGCACCTGTTCGCGCGCCCGTTCACCGGCCATCCGCTGCTGGCGGTCGTGCTCGAGGCCCCCCACCACCATTCCCGCCACCAGCACTGCGGCCACCGCCCATCTCCACACGGGCACCCCAAACCCCAGGAAGGTCTCGCGCGGCGCCCGCCGTTGCGGAACCCGCGCCATCACTCGATCCGCGAATCCACCCGGCGCCGATCGCGCCTGCAGTTGCTCCCGCAGTTCCCGCTCGAATTCGTCCATCTTTTCAACCACGGCTGTACTCCTTCAGCGTCCGATCCGCCTTCGCCCGCAGCGTCTTCACCGCGCGCTGCAGATAACTCCTCACCGTTGCCAGCGGCATTTTCAGCTCCAGCGCGATGTCCTCCGGCTCCAGATCTTCCTGGTACCGCAGCAGCATCACGGCCCGTTGCGGCGGCGGCAGCGTCAGCAGCAACTGCTCCACGCGATTCATCAGCGGCATAAAATCCCGCACCACCGGCCGCAGCGCCATGCCGTCCTGGTACTCCTCTGCCGCCACATCTCCGCGCGCCGCACGTCTCCGCAGTGCATCGGTCGCGCGATGGCACGCCACCCTGCGCAGCCATGCCGTCGCGTGCTCTTCGCTCGCCAGGCGCGGCAGGTTGCGATGCAGCTCCAGAAAAACGTCCTGCGCCACTTCTTCCGCCACGCCGCTCTCCCCCAGAATGCGATACGCGATCGAGAACACCCGCCCCTGATGACGCTCAACAAGGGCTCGGAATTCCTGGGGCGATGCATCCACGGGCTTGGCGTCCTCAACGGTGTACCCGCATATACGCAAATCGGCGTGCCGGATGATGCAAAATCCTCGCGAACGCCGTGTTTTTTTCCTGGAGTCGACCCTATCGGACCGGTAGACGGCAGCGCCGATCAGGGAAGCCGCGATCGGCCCTCCCATTACTTCGGTTTGCCGCCCTGCCCGATTCTGCTTGCATCCGCGCTTTGCGCCCGTCACACTGGATACGGATGGTGAACCAGGACTCGCTCCGTGCGGGTCCTTTTCCATTTTGGGCCTCAGGGCCCTCTGCGCGGGGCATCGGCCTCGCGCAATCCAGGATCTTTGAGACCGCTGAACCCGGACGACCTGCCACGAGCTGACCCTGCGCCGCAAATTCCCGAGGCATCGCCGCTCTTTGTCCCCGCCAAAAGACCCTTTTGCCTTTGTTTTCAATTAACCATGTAGAGGGCCTCAAATAACGTGCCCTGTTTTCAACAACTTACTCTCCTTGGTGACCCTCACTTTCGCGCTCGGGGAGGCTCTCCATGAGTCTTTTGCCTTTGTTTTCAATTAACTACCCAGAGGCCCTCAAATAAGTACCCCATTTTCAAACACTTGTATAGTGACCCGTGCGAGAAACATCCTGTTTTCAAACACTTGCATTTTTCAGGGGGGTAAGGGTACCCAGTGAGCCTGGCCAGCCAGAGAGTCGTGCCGTCGGCGATCCACCGCCAGCTACCGCTCCAGGCTCCGAGCCAAACCAAGAGCTTTCTTTTCAATTAACTGCGCACCGGGCCTCAAAGAAGTACCGTATTTTCACACACTTGCATAATGACATGCGCGATAAGCATCCTGTTTTCAAACACTTACATTTTTAGGGGAGGGGTAGGTACCGGCGAGCCTGGGGGCACCATGAGAATCCTGGCCTACCAGCAACCCACCTCACCACCAGCTACCGGCTACCCGCTCCAAGCTCCAAGCTACAGGCTACCGGCTTGTTTACAGACTAGACTAACTCAACTTAGTCTATAATCGAAGCCATGCGCACCGTGAACATCCACGAAGCCAAGACCCACCTTTCGCGCCTGGTCGAGCAGGCCGCGCAAGGCGAACCCTTCATCATCGCCAAAGCCGGCAAGCCCATCGTGAAAGTCACCGCCATCGACGCGCCGGCAGAAACTGCGGTTCGCCGCACCGGCTTTCTCAGCGGCCACATCGCCGTTCCCGACGACTTCGATCGGATGGGGAGCGAGGAAATCGCGCAGATTTTCGAAGGCGACCGATGAAGCTTCTGCTCGATACGCATGTGCTTCTCTGGGCTGCCGGCGATTTCGAACGACTGCCATCGGCGGCGCGCGCGATGATCGAAGATTCCGGCAATCAACTGATCTTCAGTGCTGCCAGCTTGTGGGAGATCGCCATCAAGCACACGCTGGGGCGCTCCGACTTTTGTGTCGATCCTGCTCTGCTGCGTCGTGGCTTGCTCGACAACGGGTACACCGAGCTGGCGGTTACCGGAAGACACGCGGTCGCAGTGGCTGCGCTTCCGCCGCTCCACAACGATCCCTTCGATCGTATGTTGATTGCCCAGGCCGGTGCGGACGGTCTCTTGCTGATCACCGTCGACGCTGCAGTGGCGCGCTATCCTGGAGCCATTCAGATGGTCTGATTGCGTCAAGCGATGCGGAGGACTATCGCCCGCTTTTGGCCGTCGCTCCGCCAGTCGTGATGCCGAGCGCGAAATCGGCTTCATCCGAGCTGCGGCTCATCACCGGATGTTGGCCCAGCGTCTCGCCATCTTTCCTGCCATCCGCAGCCACGCGATCCGAGACCTGCTGCGCCACGGTGGCGAAGACCTGGCTCATCGGCGTCATTCCGTTGCCGCTCTTCAGCGCCTGCAGCAAAAAGTAAGTGAAATATCCATGGTGGAGATCGGGGCTCTCGAGCGACTCCTCATTTGAGCTGGCCGCCGCAATCACGATGCGTCCTGTACCCTGGCTCATGCGGTCGAGGGTCGCGGAAGAGGGCGAAACATTGGCCAGCCCTTTCCCCATCAGCTTCGATTCATTCGTGACGGCGCCGCCGCTGTAACAGGTGTCCAGAATCACCGCGGTGCGCAGCGCCTTCATGCGGGTAGCAACGGCGTTAGCCAGTTCGACCATCGGCAATGCGGTCGCGTACAGCGCATCTTCGTCGGGACTATCCGCATTCTTGATTTCGGTATCGTAGGTCACGATGTAGTTCACGCCGCCCGCTGAATCCAGTTCGCGCGGCGAGCCGTGGGTCGCGACATAGATCACGACCAGATCGTTGGGCTGTGCGTTTCGTGCAATCCAGTTCAATTGCTGCTTGATGTTTCTCGTGGTGGCCTGCTCGTCGGTCAGCACACGCACGTTCGCGGCCGGGAAGCGCCCAATCGCGGGATCCTTCAGCTCCGCCGCAAACGAGTTTGCATCCGCCGTCGTGAAGCCGAGCGTGGGTACGGCGCGGTCACCGAAGTGGCCGATGCCCACGATCAGCGCCCATTTCTGCTGTACAGGGCCGGCAACCGCGGGTCCGCTCTGCGCCGGCGCGCCCTTCTGCGGCGCATTCGCCGTGAGAGCCCGCTTCGCCGGCGGTGTGGCCAGCACAAACGGATTCACACCGTCGCGCATGGCGTCGGAGCCGAACATCCGCGCCTTATCCATCGAATATTGCGCCAGGCTGGCGTGGCCCAGCCTCTGCTCCACAAGGCTCCGGTAATACCAGGCGTCGCCCAGCTCGCTGCAGGTCGAAACCGCATGCTTGAGCAGCTGCAGCGCATCTTCAAAGGCGTCGTCGCTGCTGGAAGGGGTCACGCGCTCGAGCGCCTGCACCACCAGATCTTTGCCCGCGCCGCAGCGTTCTTCCTGCGCGCGGGCGCTGGTGCAGGTCACG
>JBEKIN010000065.1:0-16872 GCA_050011735.1 Acidobacteriaceae bacterium
GCGGCGGGCATGGGGTGGAACGCTTCACCTCGGCAAACCAGGCGATGAGGCCGGCGTCGATGGCGTCGGTCTTCTCCGTCAGGCCCATGCCTTCGGCGAAGCGGCGCACGGCGCGCGGGTTGAGGATGGCGACGGGCAGACCATGGGCCGAGAGCAGGATGAAGGGTTGCTGCTCGTAGCCGCCGGTGGCTTCCATGGCGACCCCCTCGACCTGATGGGCTTGGCAGAAGGCGGCCAGCGCGGCGATGCCTTCCGCAGTGTTGGGGAAAACGGCCTGAGCTCCGTCGCGGCCCATGCGGGCCACGAGCGAAGCCGACGAGACATCCACTCCACAAATGATTCCGGTCACGGTAACCTGCCTTGTAAGTGCGACTGGAGAGTCCTGCGACTGTTCGATCGGGCGTGACAAGGGCGGCGGTCCCTGGGCTGAGCGCCGGTGGCGAACACCACAGGGCAGACGGGAGCCGCCCGCCCGCGGGGGAACCGAGCGATCGGTTCCCCCACTGCGACAGTTTCGCTTATCCAACTGCCGCTACCTTAGAGATACAAGGGCAGGCTCCGGGCCAGCAAGGTCTGTTTTTTTTCGCAGCTGTGAAGTTGTGCCCTGATACAAAACCTCATCCCGGTGGGTGCAGCCGGGGGTGTACAGGCCTCAGCGGCCTCAGCGGGCTCAGCGGTCAGCGAACGGACTGATGGAGGATGGGCTCGCATTCGGATGGGGTTGCTATGCCGGTGAAACCGAATCCGTTCCATCGGTAGGCGGCGATGCGCGTTGTTTTGGTGGCGGGATCGGCCAGCAGGAAGGAGTCGCCGCGATGGAGTGCGCAGAGAACGCCGTCGTTGGATGCGACGGCATCGATCAGCGGCCAGGCCAGGGCGGAGCCGCGCCATCGCGCAATGAGGCCGTGGGGACCGACGGCGTAGACATAGGGCCGAAGACCCAGCTCGTCGTCAATGGATGACGGATGGTTCTCGAGGGAGAGCAGCAACGGTTCGGCCGCCATGGAGGTGACCAGTTGCAGGGAGACTACAGACTGACGTCTGGACTGCCACACCAGCTTTCCTGCCAGGTAGCCATCGAGAATGATGCCATCGACCGGCTGATCGGGAGACCAAGGTTCGGGGCGGATGGTGACTCCACCGATCTGCGCACCGGAACCGAGCTGCGGAGAACAGCCTACAAGAGCCGCATCCGCGGCTGCGTTTCTGCCTGCCAGGCTGGGAAAGGCGGTGGTTTCGCCGGTATGGGTGCTGAGGCCCCCGCAAAGCAGGCGGCCGACGTGGATGCGACAATCGGCGATGAGGCCGTCGCGGGTCTCGGCATATTTCTGATCGAAGAGGTGGTTGCCGAGGGAGAAGAAGACCGGTCTGCCCTCGATACACGCGGGGGCCTGGACAACGTGGGGATGATGGCCGACGATCAGGTCCGCGCCATGCTCGACGAGCCAGCGCGCCTGTTGCTGTTGCGCGTTGGTGGGCCAGTCCTGCAATTCGTTGCCCCAGTGGATGGAGACGACGACGAGGTTGGCGAGTTGGCGGGCGAGACGCAGCTTCTGCGTTAGCTCGACCGAGGGGATTTGCTGCACGCGGCCATCGGTGGCCCTGACGGTTGTGATGGCGACAACCGCGACGGTGAGATTGCCGAAGCGAAAGAACTGTGGGGAAGAATCGAAGTCGAGGGCGAGCACGCCGCTCCGCTGCAGGGCTATGCGGGTCTCAATGCGACCTGATGGGCCGAGGTCTCCGGAGTGGTTGTTCTCCGCGGTGAGCAGTCGGAAACCAGCGTGCTGCAACAACTCGGCGGCGGCGTCGGGCACGGCAAAGCACAGCTTGTTTTCCGCGTGGCAGTTTGCGGGGTCGCCGAGTGCGCCTTCAAAGTTGCCGCCGACCAGGCTGGCGCTGGCGAAGAGGGGTTGAAAGTCAGCCCAGGGGCTTGTCCTCCGCTGATCAATCTCCGCTCTGACAAGGCGCGACATCATAATGTCGCCGGTGAAGAGCAGGCGGAAATCATCGGGGGCCGGCTGTGCCGATGCGACCGGTGCAAAGTGGGACGCAGCGGCAGCGGCGACGATTAAAAGGGCGGCTTTGCCGGACATGACAGGGGTTCCGTGGAGATGAAAGAGCTGAGCCATGCCGGGCGCGGCTGGACATCGACCTTGCCGGGGACGGGTTTGCCTAGCGCAATCGCAGAGTTGGCATCGGGGTTCGGGCTGGTTCCGGCCCAGTCGAGGTCGGTGAGCGGCACGGGCGAGGGAAATTCGTAGTACGAGTAAACACTGCCCTTCACAATTTCGCGGCGGCCAAAGAAGGGGACCACCTGATCCCACTCGAGCGGGCGGCCGACGGCGGCTTCGAGGTAAGGCACCTGGCCTCCGCCTGCAACGTCGGAGATTTTCATCATCGGGTCGGGCGTGGAGAGGGCGAGGTCCGGGTTGGCAAGACTGTTGTAGACGAGGAAGTCATGCTCGGCGACTGCGCCGACGTGGAGGATCGCGTCATATTCAGCATCCGTGAGCGGCTGGTTGCTGAGTTCCTTTTCGGCGATGGAGGCGAAGAGGCGCGCCTTGGCCGCAGTGGCCTGCAGGCGGCGGATGATGCCGTCGCGCAGGGGTTGCGCTTTCGCGGCATCCGGATTATCGGTGGGCAGGTTCCCGCTCAAACTTGAGGACTGCGCGACGGCCTGCTGCATCTGATCGAACAGGGATGCGATGGCATTGAATGTTTTTGGGTCGGGTTCGACGTAGCCCCTGGGCGGACGGAGGACGATGGCCTCAAAGCCACCTTCGCCGCACTCGGCGGCGGTTCTCTCGTTGACGAGTACGGTTGCGTGGCGCAGCGTGGCCCAGGAGGCGAGACCGGTCTGGAGCCGCTTCGCATTCCACAGCAGGTCGGGCGCGTTGCCTGGAAAAGTCGGGTCGTCGGCCCACTGCACGGCGAGCGCGTCGATCCACCCACCATAAAGGTTAGTCTGCGGCGCGGTCGTGGGCTGGCGCTGGTGGAGCGCGTCGAGCGCGGGAGCGAGTGGGGGATTCGCGGCGAGGTCGGTCTTCAGCAACGAGCGGGCATACGAATCGCCGAGGGCAGCGGCGAGATCGAGACCCGAGGGCAGAAGACGTGGGCCGCTGGGTCCGGTGATCTGTTGGGCTGCTGGCCAGTCGGAGTGGAAGACGGTGGAGAGAAGGACCTCATTGTCGAAACCCCAGGAGAGGGGAAAGATCTGCGGCGTGTCGCCGGGATGTTGCGCGAATGCAGGGGCAACAAATTTGTCGGAACTCCACACCAAAGGTGAGCGGCTGGGGGCGATCCACGCGTTATAGGGTGCGATCCACTGGAGGGCTTTCGCTTTGACATCGGCGGGCAGCGCATTCAAGGGAGCGGCGCCGCTCGCGGCGGAAAGAGAAGTGAGGTAATGAACAGCCTTGAAGTAGGCCGCCATTTCGGGGGTGGAAGTGTAGTAGCCGCGTGGGGTGAGGTCAGTAAAGTCAAACGGTGCGCCAAAGACTTTTGAATCGAAGGTGCCGTTTGCGCCCTGGATGTGCAGAGCTTCGTCGGCGGTGGGGGTGGTTGTGCTGTGCGACTGTGCAACCGCGTCGAAGGCCATCGCCCAGGTGGAGCCGGGAGCGGTGGCGTCGAGCGACTGACGGGCTGCGTCGACGAAGGCCCAGAAGGCGGGCATGGCCTGCTGGCGCTCCTGCACGATGAAGACACCCTCGTAGGCGGAGGCGATGAGTTCCCAGAAAACGTCGGTCGTAACAAAGTAGGGGCGGGTGGGGGTTGCGCTGTCATAGCCGCCGCAGGCATACGATTCGGTGTCGTAGAGCTCGTACATCTGGTCTTCTGCGGTGGTGCGAAACAGGCCGACACTGGATTTGAATCTGTCGCGGTCGGCAGCGTCCTGTATGAACATCCAGGCGTCGATGACGTCAGCGAACGGGACGTCGAGCGGGACGTAGACGAGGGCCTGTCCACCTGCGCGCTCGACCAGACCGACGATGCCCTTGCCATCCGGCGTGGAGGATGGAGTGGAGATGAACTGGTAGCTGCCGGCCTGGGCTGTGGTTGTGCGGCCATGGTCGTCAATGACGGCCACTCCTGGCACCCCGGATTTCCAGTGGAGTAGAGCGGCGCCATTCGGGGTGACCGTGAGCGATCCGCCGCATGGTTTGCCGGTGAGAGGCGACGGTTTGTCCCAGTTTTTGCCCGCGTAGGCAAGCTGCTGGAAGCAGCCACTGGCGTCCTGCCAAATCAGCAAATGTCCGGCGGGGTGAAATGCCGCGGGAAGCGCGGACGAGACGAAGTTGGGCGTTGGATCCTCGTCTTCGTTGGGGAGCTTTGTGTAGGATGCCTGCGGGCCGATGACCTGGTATTCGCGCTGGCCGTCTTCGGTGATGGAACGGGTGGAATACGCGCCGCTGGGCTGGCGTTCGGCGAAGAAGAGGCGGTAGCTCTCGATGGGTTGGTTCTGGGTTGCGTTCCACCCGATTTCAAAGGGTCGAGGGGCGACGAGCAGACGTCGCAGGTCGCGCGAGGACTGGTATAGGGTGCGCTGCGTCCAGGTTCCGTTTTGGTTGTCGACAACCAGAATTTTGGATTGCTGGCCAGACTTTCCCAGAACAAAGAAGCGGTGCTCCAGGGGATGGACGGCGATGGAGGCGGGGGTGAAGTCCGCAGGCAAATCCTGAACCGGGAGGGTGCGGCTGTCGCCGCCGTGCCAGCTGACCACATGGTTGCCGGCGTTGTCGTGGAGAAGGATGAGCGCGTCCGGGCCGGTGGGCCAGATGTCGTAGTCCACGACGGAGGCGCCAGCGGGCAAGCTCAACTCGGAGGAAGATGCAGGGGAAGGCGTCACGCTGAGTTCGGGCGAGGCAAATGGAGAAGGCTCTTGCGTGAACGCAGACGGGGCACAAAAGGGAAGGGTCAGGACCAGCACAAGCACACGCTTCTGCGCGTGGGTCATAAGAGCCTCTGCCGACGGAAGTGACGTCATTCTAGAACATGCGGCACGTTGGGTTTCTGTCGTCGTGAGTTGAGGACGAGCCAACGGTTAGGATCATGCCGCAGTAGACGAGGCGCAATCCACCGGGGCTGAACATTCCAGGTGGGCGGTGCTATGCTGAGGGGCATCGGAGGTGCTCGCATGAGGCTCTTCGTCTCCGCTCTTCTTTTGGCTGCCGCATCGGCGGGATTCGCGCAAAACGGATTCACACAAAACCAAGCAGCGCCTGCTCCCGGGTCAGAACTGGCGCCGGGGGTGATGACGCTCGATCTGCCGGCCGTGGGGACGATGCCGCAGAGTCAGGCCGGGTGTCCGGTGGTGCTGACGAGCGCGCGGCTGAACTGGCCAGCGAGCTATTTGCCAGTAGCGTCGGCGGAGAAGGTGACGGAGCCGAATCTGGCGCTGCATTTCCAGAACTCGAGCGGCAAGGCGCTCCGGTCGGTGACGATCACGGCGCGGTTTCTGACCAAGCAGAGCATGTATCAGCTGGATGCGAGCGGGTTCGATCTGCACCTGACGTTCTCTGGAGTAGATGCGGCGGATAAGGCGGCGGAACAGCTGCGGGAGATCAGGCTGCCAGAGAAGATGTATGCCTACGGCGTGACGCGGGTGGCGCTGGAGCAGGTCACGTTTGGCGACGGGACGTTCTGGATGGCGATGGGCCGCAACAACTGCAGCCTGAATGTGCGAGGGACGGCGGAGCGGGTGGCGAAGTAGGAACTCTGGGCGCTAATGCAGCCGCTCTCCTGACCGGTCATGCGCCGGATTGATGATGTAGAGTGGCTTTCCCAAGATTGCCGATTCGTCGACCAGTCCAAATTCGGGCATCCGACTGTCGAGACTGATATCTCGATTGTCCCCCATCACGAAAAGTTTGTGAGGGGGGATCGTGAGAGGTCCGAAGTTCATGAGTTCGTCTGTCGGGTCGTCCGTGTGCTGCACGTAGCTCTCGTTTAGGGCAACGCCGTTGAGCGAGATGGCTCCGTGCACGCTCGCGATCGTATCGCCCCCTTTGGCAATCAGGCGTTTGATGACGATCACTCCAGGGGTTTCCGGGCTCTTCAAGAGGATGATTTCTCCATCCGCCGGTTCGTGATGCCGGTAAGAGCGCATATCAGCCATCAACAAATCTCCTTCCTGGATCGTGCGCTCCATAGATGCGGACGGGATGCTGAAAGCCCGAAATCCGCCTGCACGTAGCAACAGACTCTGGCAGACGAGCGGACCCAGCAAAGCAAGAGGCAGAGTGCCTAAAAGCCAAATCCAATTCCCTGGGCCTCCTCTTCCCTCGGATCGCGAGCGAAGTGCCTGGCAGGAGGCGGCGATTGTGAGCGCAATTCCGGAGAAAATCAGTGCCAGCCAGCCGTAATAGAGCCTCGGCAACCGCAAGGGAGCGAAGTAGCACAAGCACCAGATCACGGCGAGGGCAAGAAAGACAAAGCCCCTGAGTGTCTCTCCAAGCATGAATTGACCGACGCCGGGGACAATGGCGGATACGAAAGCTGCGCCAGGCGTCTGCGGTCGCGAACGGGCAGGAACGTCGGGAGTCGCGACGGGAGGCTCGGGTTGAGAGGTTTCGTCCATGGCTAGTTCCCTCGGGCGCGTTCGATGGCGCGGACGACGGCTTTGGCTTTGTTGAGACTTTCCTGGTATTCGTTTTCCGGGATGGAGTCGGCGACGATGCCTGCGCCGGCCTGGATGAATCCTTTGCGGCCTTCGACGAGCAAGGTGCGGATGGCGATGCAGGAGGTCAGGTTGCCGGAATAGTCGGCATAGAGGACGGTGCCGCCGTAGATGCCGCGGCGCGTGGATTCGAGCTCCTCGATGATTTCCATGGCGCGGATTTTCGGGGCGCCGGAGAGCGTGCCGGCGGGGAAACAGGAGCGGAGGGCGTCGACGGCGGAGAGCTCGCGGTGGAGCTGGCCTTCGATGTCGCTGACCAGATGCATGACGTGGGAGTAGCGCTCGACGTGCATCAGATTTGTCACCTTCACGGTGCCATATTCGCTGACCCGACCGACGTCGTTGCGGCCGAGATCGACGAGCATGACATGCTCGGCACGTTCTTTCTCGTCGGTGAGCATCTCGCGCTCGGCGGCGAGGTCGGCGGCTTCACTGGCGCCGCGCGGGCGGGTTCCGGCGATGGGGCGGTACTCGATGCGGCGGCCTTCAACGCGGACGAGAAGCTCGGGAGAAGAGCCGACAATGTGGGTGGTTTCTTCTGCCTGGCTTTGGGCGCTCTTGGCGGACCTGGCGGCGGGCTTCTTCCTGCTGAAGCGGAGGAAATACATATAAGGAGAGGGATTGACGATGCGGAGGGCGCGGTAGACGGAGAAGGGGTCGGCGCCAGGGTCGAGGTCGAGGCGCTGGGAGAGGACGACCTGAAAGATGTCGCCGGCGGCAATGTATTCTTTGGCGCGGGCGATGGCTTTGAGGAATGCGGGCTTCTTTGTGCGCGAAGTGAGGCGAAGCTTGCCGCTGGGTTTGCGGGCGGGGAGCTTCGGGAGCGGATGCGCGAGGCGTTTCTCGAGGCGGTCGAGACGGCGGAGGGCGTCAGAGTACGCGAGCTGGGGCTTGTGGCGGCGGAGATCGGCGGTGACGATGAGGAGGATTTCCTTCTTGACGTGGTCGAAGGCGAGGACCTCATCGAAGAACATGAGGCAGGCGTCGGGGAGCTGGAGGTCGTCGCGGGTGTCGTCAGGCAGGCGCTCGATCTGCCGGACGACATCGTAGGAAAAGAAGCCGACGGCGCCGGCGGTGAAGGGTGGAAGGCCGGGAATGCGGGCGGGCGTGTGTCCGCTGAGGGCGTCACGGAGGAGGGCAAAGACATCGCCGGTTACACGGCGGGTGCGGCCGTGCTCAGTGAGCTCGATGTCGGAATCGTGGGAGACGATGCGGCGGCTCGGACGGATGCCAATGTAGGTGTAGCGGCCGAGGTGCTCGCCGCCTTCTACGGATTCGAGGAGGAAGCACTCAGGCTCTGCAGCGGCGACGCGGAGGAAGGCGGAGACGGGGGTTTCGAGGTCGGCGGTGAGGGTGCGGTAGAGCGGGACGAGGGAGTGGGAACGGGCGAGGCGCAGGAACTCGGCGCGTTCGGGATGGGACGGCCTCATGGAAGACAGGGTATAGGGGATACGGTTTAGGGTATAGGGCTTTGCCGGAAAGACAGATCACAGCAAGCGCAGCGACCCTGGGGTGCCGTTCAGGGATGCGGTTCCGCGAGTTCGTTCGCGGGAGCGGAGCGGATGGCGGTGAGAAGGCGGTCGAGGAAGAACTCCTGGCCGCGGAAGATTTTTTTCTGGGCGATGGCGATGGGGAACCAGGCGCCGCGATCGACTTCAGGGATTTCGATCATGCGGCCGGTGCGCGGTGGCCACTCGACGAGGCAAGTGTTGGAGACCAGGGTGGCGGGATCGAAGTCGCCTTCGATGGCCCAGGCGATGACTTCTTTGCCGCCGGGCTGGCGGATGACGTCGAGGGGGATGAAGTGGCCGTCAATGGGGGCGCCGGTTTCTTCCTGGAATTCGCGGCGGGCGGCGTCGAGGGGCTCTTCGCCGGGGTTGAACTCGCCTTTGGGGATGGACCAGGCGTCTTTTTTGGCCCAAAAGGGGCCGCCGGGATGGATGAGGAAGACTTCGGGGCCGTATTGGGTGCGGCGAAAGAGGAGGATTCCGGCGGAGCGTTTGTTCATGGGTCTCAAGGGTATTATCGGGGTTCGCGCGGTGGAATGCGGGGCGGTGCGACGAGGCGAGATTGGACATCCGGATTCGCTCCCCGGGATGGGGGGGTACCCCCCTCCCCCCCCGGGGTCGGGACTGTGGCAAGTGGCTCGATCCGCTGGGGTTCGCGGAGGGCCCTTTTGGACTGTGGCAAGTTACTGAAACTGGGGCCGTTGCAGGGGCATTTTGGCAGGGGGTCTGGGGATTACCTGGGTAAGGTAGGTGGATGCGCGGCATGGGTTCTCTCCTCTCCTCTGGAGCCGGGAGATGGGAGGTGGGAGCAGCAAAGCTGACCGTTGTGGCGGGTGCGGGTGACAACTTCATCGGGCCTTTTCCTTTCTCCGATGGACGAATGATGCGTCGGGAACAAAGCAAAAGGCCCAGCCGCGGAGGCTGAGCCTTTTTCTTTTTTTACTCTATAAGTTCAGAATACCAGATTGAGATGGAAAACTGGCCAAATATCTTTGAGGGTATAAAGGTGTAAGTGGAGGGGAATGAGGGACAACACTTCGGTACCGTGCGCGGAAAGCTTGACAAATTTTCCACATTTGGGTGGGTGGGAGGAATCGCTGGACGGGTCGACGCCGACAAGACTGCGATAAAGCCGATCTGTGGGTACCGATCAATTCTCGATGAGCGCATTGGCGATTTAGCACTCGTTGAGAGTTGCAGCCACCGGTAACAGCTCGATTCGTGTCTGCTCTCAAGCCGACAGATACCTGGGAAGGACATTCCAAATAAGACTCTCGAGGCTGGGGCGATTCCGGAACCGCTCGTACAATCGGAAGCGTAGAGCCGGGCCGGGAACTTCTCGACGAGAGGAGTTTGACTGGGGAGATGGATATGGGTACAGAGAGCGACGACCCTCCGCAAGTTGTCCACCCCGCGACCCCTGAATCAAGCAACGAGGCCTTGCTCACCGTCGACGCGGACGCGACCTTAGCTATTCCCACCGCAGATCATGCCGCATCGTCCGCGGAAGGGGACAGCGCCCCGGCGCGGTTGAAGTCCATCGGACGATATCAATTGCTGCGGAAGATCGGCGAAGGCGGGATGGGCCAGGTTTGGCTGGCCGAGCAGACCGCACCGGTGCGGCGGCAAGTGGCGCTGAAACTGATTAAAGCGGGAATTTACGACGACTCGGTGGTCAAGCGGTTCCAGTCGGAGCGGCAGGCACTGGCCATCATGGACCACCCCGCGATTGCCAAGGTTTTTGACGCGGGTACTACTCCAGAAGGCCAGCCGTACTTCGTGATGGAGTACGTGCCGGGTGAGCCGATCACCCGTTACTGCGACCAGAAAAAGCTCACCATCCGGCAGCGGCTGGAACTCTTCCTCAAAGTCTGCGATGGAGTGCAACACGCACACCAAAAGGCGGTGATCCATCGCGATCTTAAGCCGGCGAACATCCTGGTGGTGGAGGTGGATGGCCAACCGCAGCCACGCATCATCGACTTTGGCCTGGCCAAGGCGGTCTCGCCGCAGCCGGCGGGGGAGACTCTGTTCACGCAGGTGGGGGGCGTGATCGGGACGCCGGGGTACATGAGCCCAGAACAAACTGACCCGGGAGTGCAGGACGTGGATACGCGGACCGACGTTTACTCCCTGGGCGTGGTTCTGTACGAACTGCTCACGGGCTGCGCGCTGTTCGACCCGAAGCAGTGGCAGAAGCAACCGTGGCATGAGGTGCTGCGCCAATTGCGCGAAGATGACCCACCGCGTCCGAGCACGAGGGTCGGCCAGGAGAAGGCGACCTCCATGGCGCAGGCGCAAATGCGCAGTACGGAACCCCGGCATCTGGTGAGTCTGCTGCGCGGCGACCTCGACTGGATCACGATGAAGGCGCTGGAGCGAGACCGCGCCCGCCGCTACGGGACGCCCTCCGAGGTGGCGGCAGACCTTGGGCGCTACCTGCGCAACGAGCCGGTGACTGCCCGGCCGGCCAGCACCGGTTACCACTTGCGGAAATACGTGCGACGGCACCGCGTGGGCGTGGCGGTGGCCGCGGGCCTCGTGCTGCTGCTGGCGGGGTTTGCGGCGATGGAGAGCGTGGAAATCCGCCGGGTGACGCGCGAGCGCGACCGTGCCAACCGCATCACCCAGTTCATGACGGACATGTTCAGGGCGCCGGAGCCGGGCGGGGTCAAGTCCCACCAGGACGTCACCGCGCGCGAGATTCTTGACAGGGCATCGAAACAAATCGAAACGGGGCTGGCCAACGACCCGGAGCTGCAAGGCCAATTGATGTACACCATGGGGGACGTGTACACCAACCTGAACGTTTACGCCGCCGCGAAGTCCATGCTCGAACGTTCCGTGGAGATTCGCCGTCGTGCACTCGGGCCTGATGCTCCGGAAACAATGCAGTCGCTGGGCGCCCTGGGCTGGCTGCTGCAGCAGGGAGGCGAGGATCGCGAGGCTGAAAAGCTGCTGCGCGAGTCGCTGGATGGCCGGCGGCGGGTTCTGGGTCCTGAGCACCGGGATACCCTTCATTCGATGTTCCGACTGGCTTCCGTCCTTTCATCGGAAGGTCATTACGCGGAAGCGGAGAAGCTGTTCCGCCAGACCCTGGACGGCCAGCGCCGCGTCCTGGGGCCGGGCCACGACAATACTCTGGAGACCATGGACGGCCTGGCAGGGACTCTTGCAGAGGAAGGCCGTATTGGGGAGGCCGAGGCATTGCAGCGCACCGCACTGGACATCCGGCGCCGCGTCCGGGGTCCGGACGATGCGGGCACGGTGGGTGCAATGGGTAGGTTGGGCATGACACTGGAGGCGGAAGGCCGCCTGCCCGAAGCCGAGAAGTTGCTGCGCGAGGCCCTGGATGGCCGGCGGCGGATCCTGGGCCCCGAGCACCCCTTCACCCTGAATTTTATGGAGGGCCTGGCCACGGTTCTGGTCAAAGAGGGCGATTACGAGGAAGCCGAGAAGCTGGAGCGGGAGACGATCGAGATTCGAAGCCGAGTCCTCGGGCCCGAAAGCCGAGAAACCGCGATTGCCACTTACAACCTCGCGTGCCTGGTGCTGCAAAAAGGCCAACGCCAGGAGGCGCTCTCCCTTCTCCGCCAGGCGGTGGATCACGGATTCCCTTCCAGGTACGCCCTCGAAATAGAAAACGATTCCGATCTCAAGCCGCTTCATGGCGACCCTCAATTCGCAGCGCTGATGGCGCACGCTCGTGAGCTGGCCGCGCAAAACGCACAATAGATCGCCTCAAAGCCTGCCCCGGACCCCTTCTCTGTTTGCAATCGAGGCGAGGGTTGCGCGGTCAGTCCCAGCGGTTCGAGGGCGTCGTCTTCTTCGCGCTCAAAGCTAGTAGCTATCCGCCATCTGTGAATGCTCTTCAAGTGCCGGCGGCCATGGGCCAATGCGGGATGTTTGTTGCGGAATCCAGCGGGGGCGCGCAGCCGGCAAAGGGAATGGGCATGTTCTGTTCGCTCCCGGACGACCGCGGCCAGTTTTTCAAGAGCATTTTGATCGTTGGAAGTGCGCCCAACGCCATAGCAGTCCAGACTGTGCCGGCCGTTGAGGCCGTTTTTAAGAGCTACACGATCGCTCCTGGCTGGGCGCAAAAGATGTTTTCCCCCTTCACGCCGCCAGCCATGTCAGCGCCGCAGCCGGGGCTCGGCGGGCCGGACGAGACGCAAATGTTCTTAAGGGCAATGGCGAATAACCAGCGTGTATCGGATATAGGCTTCGCTTGCGCAGACGCTAACATCGTCGGCAACGGGTCGAACTGGCAGACTCCGCGCGAGTGTGGCGGCTATGCGCCCAACCCCTAGAGCTTCCCGATGCTGCCGCCGGCAAATCATCCGTTTGGATTTGTCCTCTTGCGGCGGGTCTAGTTGACGGGGCGGCCGAAGCAGAGCACGTATCCGTTGTTGTCGACGATCTCGAAGGCTCTTAGTCCGTCGTCGGTGTTGGCCAGTTCGCGATGGATGGGAACATCTTTGGCAAGGAACTCTGCGTAGAGGTCGTCGGGGGCGCTCGTGTTGATCCAGGCGTCCCAGCGCGCCCATTCGTGGCGGGAATGGTTGGGCTGAGGATGGACCTCAGGGGTGATGGCCTTGAACATGAGCATCACCTGGTCCCGCCCGACCATGGCCCAGAAGTCGTTGCCGTCGTTTCCGTCGCCGCCGCCTTTGTGGAGGACGCTGAATCCCAGCCTGGACTGATAGAAGTCAAGGGTGGCGGCCAGGTCGTCGACGATGAAGAACGGAGCGACGCTGTTTAACATGCGGAGAATCTCCGGGAGTCGAGTATAAGGGCACGCAAGCAACCTCCCATGTCCCCAACACCAGGGACATAGGGCACCCAAGCAATCTCCCATGTCCCCAACACCAGGGACCCGTTCGACGCGCACTCGCTTCGCTCGAAGCTTGCTCAGGGCGGGCTATGGGGCACTCGGGAGTCGGTCGGACATGGCCCACAATGGTTACGTTGGAGTGCCTCACGAGGGTTGCGGGGGGGTGGTGCGGGGGCCTATACTCGGACCGTTTGGCCCGGATGCGGGTTTCTGCCAGAGCGAACCTTTTTTGGTTTTCCGCAGAGCCCAGGATGCATCGGCTGTGGAGAGATTCCCCAATGGCAACGGTAACTCTTGAGCAGGAAATTAACCCCTGGGAAGCCCAGGCGGCTCGATTCGATTTTGCAGCGCGGAAGCTGAACCTGGACGAAGGGCTGTGGCGGGTGCTGCGGTATCCGGCGCGGGAAATCATCGTGCATTTTCCGGTGAGCATGGATGACGGACGGATCGAGGTGTTCACCGGCTACCGGGTGCAGCACTCGCAGGCGCGGGGCCCGAGCAAAGGCGGGATCCGCTACGGGCCGGACGTGACGCTGGACGAGGTGCGGGCGCTGGCGAGCTGGATGACGTGGAAGTGCGCGGTGGTGAATATTCCGTTTGGCGGCGCGAAGGGCGGGGTGATCTGCGACCCGAAGAACATGTCGCAGGGCGAGCTGGAGCGGATGACGCGCCGGTACACGGCGGAGATCATCGAATTTCTGGGACCGGAAAAGGATGTGCCCGCACCGGATGTGAACACGAACGAGCAGACCATGGCATGGATCATGGACACCTACTCGATGCACATGCGGCAGACGGTGACGGCGGTGGTGACGGGGAAACCGCTGTCCATAGGCGGGTCGCGCGGACGGCGCGAGGCGACGGGGCGCGGGATTGCGCTGGTTTGCGACGAGGCGCTGAAGTATCTGAGCCTGCCGCGGGATGGGTGCAGGGTCATCATTCAGGGATTCGGGAATGTGGGATCGAATGCGGCGCAACTGATGCAGGAGCGCGGCTATAAGGTGATCGGCATTGGGGAGTACGATGGCGGGCTGTTCAACCCCAACGGCATCGATATTGAGTCGCTGATGGAGCACAAGCTGCGGAACGGGACGGTGCTGGGATTCCGGGAGGCGGAGGCGATGCCGACGGCCGAGCTGCTGACGACGGACTGCGAGATTCTGATTCCGGCAGCGACGGAAAACGTGATCACGAGCCGGAATGCGGAGCGGATCAGGGCGCGCATTGTGTGCGAGGGCGCGAACGGGCCGACGACCGCGGTGGCGGACGAGATTCTGGCGGACAAAAAGGTGTTCATCATCCCGGACATTCTGGCGAATGCGGGCGGAGTGACGGCGTCGTACTTCGAGTGGGTGCAGGACCGGCAGGGCTACTTCTGGAAAGAGTCGGAAGTGAACGAGCGGATGGAGGCGATCCTGGCGGAGAGTTTTGACGACGTGACGCGGTACGCGGAGGCGCATGCGGTGAACAACCGGATCGCGGCGTACATGCTGGCGATCGACCGGGTGGCGTTCACGATCAAACAGCGTGGGATCTACGCGTAGCCGGAGCCCGTAGCCTGTAGCCGGTAGCTAAAACCGGTCAGTTGGTGAAGCGGTTAGCGAAGGGCCAGTCAGCGAGATGCTGATGTGGCTTGTTCCTCGTCGACGGAGTGAGGCTGGGGCGCGGGCGTCTGTTTGCCCATGAGGGTGGCGACTACGCCGGCGAGGACGAGGGCGGTTCCGGCTAGCTGGAGGGGGGCGAGGCGTTCGCCGGCGAGGGTTGCTCCCAGGATCAAAGCAAAAACAGGATTGACGTAGGCGTAGCTGGAGACGCGCGTGGGGGAGTCGTGCGCGATGATCCAGACGTAGGCGGTGTAGGCGACGATGGAGGCCGCGACGACGAGGTACGCCATGCTGACGAGGACGCGCGGGCTGAGCAGGATCGCAGTGGGTGGGAGGCGGCGGAATTCGCCGGCGGTGGCGGACAGAAGGAGGAGGAGAAAGCCGCCGGAGAACATCTGCCATCCGGCGTTGGCCTTTTGCGGGCGCGGGAGGGCGAGTCGGCGGGAGAGGAGGGTTCCGGCGGACCAGCAAATTGTGCCTGCGACGGTGACGAATACGGCGAGGGTGGAAGTGTGGGCGGGAGTGGCGCCTGGGGAGGAATGCACGGCGAGGACGACGACTCCGAGGAAGCCGAGGGCGATGCCGGTAAGAGAGAGCGCGGTGGCGCGCTGGGTGCGGAGGAGGAAGACTTCGCCGGCGAAGATCCAGACGGGGATCATGGCGGAAATGACGGCGGCGACGCCGGAGGCAATGCGGATCTCGGCCCAGAAGAGTCCGGCGTAGAGGCAGGTGAACATGATGAGGCCGAGGAGGGAGGCGCCGTAAAGCTGACGGGGGGAGAGGGAAATGGGGCCGGTGAGGCGGCTCCATATTAATAGGATGAGGCCGGCGAGGGTGAAGCGGAATCCGGCGGCAAAGAAGGGCGGGACGGATTGCCCGCTGGCAGCCGCTCCAACGATTTCGCGGATGGCGAGGAAGGATCCGCCCCAGAGGACGTAGATAGCGGCGTAGGCGAGGAGTTTGCGGACCCGCATACGACAGGGTACAGGGAACAGGGTGCAGGGTACAGGCGGGCTCGCTTCCATGCGGGTTTGGCGATCCGGCGAAATGGTCCCCAGGGAATTCCAGATGTGCAGGCTGGCTGGTACACTCAGGCTTCCCCGAAATCGGTTGGAGGCCAATCCATTGGCAACGACGCATAATCCACAGAGTTTTCAGCCTTTTGTTCCTGCTGGTGAGACGCGGCCGGAGCTGACGTTTCGCGCGATTGTGCTGGGGTGTATTTTCGGGCTGATCTTCGGCGCGGTCACGGTGTACGTCGGCATCGAAGCCGGGCTGACCGTCGCGGCGTCGATCCCGATTGCGGTGCTCTCGATCAGCGTGCTGCGGGCGCTGGGGCGGGCATCGATTCTGGAGAACAATATTGTTCAGACGACGGGGAATGCTGGGCAGTCGATCGCGGCGGGGGTGATCTTCACGCTGCCGGCGCTGATCTTCCTGGGGTTCGACCTCGAATACTTCCGGATTTTTGTGCTGGCGATGCTGGGCGGCTGGCTGGGACTACTGTTCATGATCCCGCTGCGGCGGCAGCTGATTGTGGAGGAGCACGGGACCCTGACGTATCCGGAAGGCACGGCGTGCGCGGATGTGCTGCTGGCCGGGGAGCGGGGCGGGTCGTTTGCGAGCCGCGTGTTTCTGGGGCTGGGACTGGGCAGCCTGTACACGCTGTTCCAGAACAGCGACATTTTCGGGGCGTGGCCGGACACGCCGAACTATGAACCGGACCTGGGGAAGCAGCACATCCTGAAGGGCAGTGCGGTGCGGCTGGACGCGGTGCCGGAGTATCTCGGAGTCGGTTACATCATCGGCACGCGCGTGGCGGGCACCATGTTTGCGGGCGGCGTATTTTCGTGGCTGGTGCTGATGCCGGCGATCTACTTTTTCGGGTCGCGACTGGCCGGACCGCTGTATCCGGCGGTGAAGCCGGTGGCGCAGATGTCGCCGGGCGAAATGTGGATTGCGTATGTTCGGCCGATGGGGGCGGGCGCGGTGGCCGCGTCGGGGCTGATCACGCTGATCAAGACGATTCCGACGATTGTGGGGGCGCTCAAGGCCGGGCTGGGAAATTTGCGGAAGAGCAAAGAGGTCCTGGCTGGCGAGGAGCGGACGGATCGGGACTTGCCGATGAGCGTGGTGGCAGGCGGGAGCGTAGCGCTGGTGGCGCTGATGTGGATTTTTCTAACATTCAAGCCGGTGCCGGGCGCGCAGACGGGGATGCTGGCGAATCTGGCGGCTTCGCTGCTGATT
>JBEKIN010000066.1:0-16816 GCA_050011735.1 Acidobacteriaceae bacterium
CGCCGCGCAGATACTCGAAGTCGAGGGAGGAGGAAGTCATGGGGCGACCCCCTCCGTGCGGAGCGGGTGAGAAGCGGATGCAGCGACGAAGCGAAAGATCTCGGCAGGGATGGCATCGACGGGGAGAATTTTGTTGGCGAGGCCCGCGTTGGCCACAGCGCCGGGCATGCCCCAGACCACGCTGGTGGCGCCGTCCTGAGCGAGGACGCAGCCGCCGGCGGAGCGGATGGCGCGGGAGCCGGCCAGCCCATCGGAGCCCATGCCGGTGAGGACCACGCCGAGCAGCCGTCCCGCGCAAACCTGCGCGGCGGTGCGAAAGAGCACGTCGACGGAGGGCCGGCAGAAGTTCTCCGGCGGATTTTGATTGAGGCGCAGGCGCATGTCGCGCGTGAGTTCGAGGTGCCAGTCGCCGCGGGCGATGTCGACGACGCCGGGTTCGGGACGATTGTCGGGCGCAGCTTCGCGGACGCGCAGGGGGCAGAGACCGTTGAGGCGTTCGGCGAGCAGGCCGGTAAAAAGGCGCGGCATGTGCTGCACGATGAGGATGGGCAGGGGGAAGCTGGCGGGAATTTTGGGGAGCAGGAGTTCGAGAGCGGCGGGGCCGCCGGTGGAGGTCCCGATGACGACCATCTTGGGAGGCAGAGACACAGAGGGCGGGAGGTTGGGGCGAGGTTCAGGAGAAGGAATTGTGGCGGAGGGCCTGGGTTTCTGGGGAAAGAGGGCGAGGATTTTGGGAAGCAGCTCGCGGGTGAGGGTTTCGACGGCTTCGCGGATGCCATTCTGGGCACCCGGCTTGGCGACGTAGTCGGTGGCGCCGCGCGTGAGGGCTTCGATGGTGATGCGGGCACCGCGCGAGGTGAGGGTGCTGCACATGATGACGGGGACGCGGCGATTGCTGCGGCGGATGGTGGAGAGGACTTCGAGCCCGTTCATGCCGGGCATTTCGATGTCGAGGAGGACGAGGTCGGGGTGGAGGCTCTCGAAGGCGGCCAGTCCGGCTTCGCCGCTGGACGCAGCGCCGGCGATCTCGATGGAGGGTTGCGGCTCGAGAACCATACGCAGCAGGCTGCGCATGACGGCCGAGTCATCGACCAGCAGCACGCGGATTTTGCGCGGGGCGGCAGGGTCGGTTGCCAGGCTCATAACTCGGCGACTCCCGCCATGCGGAGCTTATCGAAGAGGCCGGCTTCATCGAAGGGCTTGACGAGGTACTCGTCGGCGCCGGCGTCGAGAGCGGCTTCGATGTGGTCGTTTTCCGCTTCGGTGGTGACCATGACAATTTTGGTGGAGTCGAAGGCGGGATCGGCGCGGGCGGCCTCGAGCATCTCGAAGCCGGACATGACGGGCATATTCCAGTCGACGAGGGCGACGGAAAAGGGCCCGAGGTGGCGGAGGCAGTTGAGGCCCTGCTCGCCGTCGGCGGCTTCCAGGCACTCCACGCCATGTTCGGCAAAGAGAGAGTGGAGATAATTGCGGATGAAGCGCGAATCGTCCACGACCAGAGCGCGCATGGGAGTCCTTTCCGCTGCCCGGAATCAGGCCGGGAAGGCGCTGGCGAGGCGCATGGGGTCCAGGCGCTCGGGTTCGAGGCTGACGAGGAGACGGTCCTTGAGCTTCCAGGCTCCGGCAAAGAGATGCTGGCGGCGGGCCTCGAGGGTCGCCGGATTGGGCTCATGTTCGGCCTGGGAGACGTGGAGGACTTCTCCCACCGAGTCGACGAAGAGGCCGAAGAGGCCGTCGGGATTTTCGAAGACCAGGACGTCCTCCGGAGTTTTGGCGGGCTCCATGCCGAGCAGGCGACGCAATGAGACGGCGGTCAGCACCTCGCCGCGATAGTGGACCAGCCCACCAACGAAGTAGGGAGCAAGGGGAACCGGCTGGGTAGCGGGCTTACCGAGGATTTCGAGGACATGGGCGATGGGAACGCCATAGAGGGTATCGCCCACCTGCACCGAGCAGACTTCCTGGGTTGGACTGGCGTGAACATCGCTCATCGTTGCCCCTCCGCGGGCTGGAAATCTTCCATGGCCGGACTCTCCGCCACGCATTCGAGCGAGGGGATGCCGGAAAGACTGACGATGCTGGTGACCCGCTCATGGAGCAGGGTGATGCCGCCGGCCACGCCACCGCTCCCGGCCTGTTCGAGCTGCTTGCCCCCGGTAACGTCGAGCACCTGCGAGACGGTCATGCCGACGTGGCGGTCGCCATCACGGCAAACCACAACGGTGGTCTGCGCTTCGGGATCGTCGCCGGCGTCGATGAGCTCGGAAGCAGCATCGTCGAGAGGCAGCAGCTGGCCTTCGAAGCGAAGGACCGGGCGGGAGCCGGCGCGTTCGATGCGGGAGCGGGGGATGCGCTCGATACGCACCACGGTTTCCAGCGGCAGGGCAGCGCGGCGGTTGCCGGTTTCGACGAGGAGGAAGTCATGGTGGCCGGCGCGATTTTCGTCGCCGAGGCCGTCGTCGGCTTCCGAGGAAAGGCTGACGTTGGCGTTCTGGGCGATGGCGCCGGGGTTGAGGATCAGAGCCATCTCTCCGTTGCCGAGGATGGTGGCGCCGGCGTAATAGCCGATTTCGCGCAGAACCGCGGCCAGCGGCTTGACGACAATTTCCTCCGGATCGGCGAGGCCGTCGACGACCAGACCGAAGCGTCGGCCATCGGCATTGAGGATGGCGATGTCGCAGGGGGCGGTGCGCTCGCGCGGGGCCTGCTGGAGCAGGCGGTCGAGAAAGACGAGGGGGAGCAGGCGACCGCGCAGGCGGTACAACGCCGCGTTTTCGAGCCACTCGATGCGGCTGTCGGTTTCCCCCGCGCTCATGTGCACCAGCTCGGTGAGCGAGGCCTGCGGAACGGCGAAATTCTGCCCGCGGCTGTGCACGATCAGCGCGGGGATGATGGCGAGGGTGAGGGGAATGCGCAGGCGCAGGATGGTGCCCTTGCCGGCGTGGCTGTCGACTTCGACCTTGCCGCCGATTTTTTCGACGTTCGTTCGCACCACATCCATGCCCACGCCGCGCCCGGAGACGCTGGTGACGGCGGCGGCGGTGGAGAAGCCGGGAAGAAAGATGAGCTGCAGGATCTCGCGCTCGTTCATCTGCTCGGCGCGCTGCGGGGGAACCAGCTGGCGTTCGACGGCCTTCTGGCGGATGCGTTCGATGCTCATGCCGGCGCCGTCGTCGTGAACCTCGACAATGACGTGACTGCCTTCGTGGCAGGCGCGCAGGCGCACGAGGCCTTCGGCGGGCTTGCCCTGGGCGACGCGGACGTCGGGCATCTCGATGCCATGGTCGATGGCGTTGCGGATGGAATGGGTGAGCGGGTCGCGAATGGCCTCGAGCAGGCTCTTGTCGAGTTCGGTCTCCTGGCCTTCCATTTCGAGGCGGACGCGCTTGTCGAGCGCGAGAGCGAGATCGCGGACGAGACGGGGAAAGCGCGAGAAGAGATGACTGACCGGCTGCATGCGCGCCTTCATGACGGATTCGCGCAGATCGGCGGTGACCATATCGAGACGGCGGCCGAGCAGGGCAAAATTGGCGTCGGTGCTGGTTGCCTGGAGAATCTGATTGCGGGTGAGGACCAGCTCGCCGACCAGATTCATCATGCGGTTGAGCAGCTCGACGTCGACGCGGAGGGTGGAGTCGGCGGCGCCGGGCGTGGCAGCGGCCGGCGGTTCCGGCTGCGCCTGAGTCGCGGGCCGCGCAGAAGGCGAAGGTACAGCGGCGGGAGCGGGTCGAGGTTGCGATTCCGGATCCCGTAGCGCTGCTTCGGCTTCTTTGGGCGGCCCTGCCTCGCCGGGTTCAGCCGGGGGAGGCGTACCTTGAGAGTCTCCGTGCTGGCGGGAGCTGCGCCGGCCTGCGCCGCGCGACTTGCGTGATTTGCCCGGATGGCTGGGCGCGGTCTCGACGGCAGCGAGCACCGGTTCGGCAAGGGTGACAGAAGCATCGCCGTGCTGCAGTTCTTCGAGGCGCGCGATCATGGCGCTGTCTGCCTGCGGGCTTTCTCCTTCCGCGCCGGTGGTGTCGATGGACTGAAGGACACCGCGAAGGATATCCATGAGCGCGAGCAGGCCGCTGATGATGCCGGGATGGGCAGCCAGCTTGCCGTCGCGCAGCAGGCCGAGCAGGTTCTCTCCGGCATGCGAGAGCGCTTCGAGACGGCTGAAACCGAGGAAGCCGGTCGTTCCCTTGATGGTGTGCACGGAGCGGAAGATTTCCGCCAGCAGCTCCGTGTCGCCGGGGTGTGTTTCGAGGTCGGTGAGGCACCGCTCCATGCGGTCCAGGCCTTCCCGGCTTTCGAGCAGAAATTCGCGAGTGAGGTCGTCCACGAAGGGGTTATCGGACGAAGGGCATGGAACTTGAGGGTCCGGTTGCCCGAAGCGGCTGAAGACGTTAGCCTCAGAGACGCATGGCAGGCATCGATTCCACAGTGCTCAACCAGCTGCGGCGAGCCGCGCTCGAAGTGGCGGCGCACGCCTACGCTCCTTACTCAAAGTTTTATGTCGGAGCGGCGCTGCTTTTTGAAGACGGTGCGGTGTTTACGGGCTGCAATGTCGAAAACGTCTCCTACGGACTGACGAGTTGCGCGGAGCGGAATGCTCTGTTTCGAGCCATCAGCGAGCGCGGCGCGGGGAAGAGGATTCGGGCGATCGCGGTGGCCAATCGCAACGGAGCGCCGAGTCCGCCCTGCGGCGCGTGCCGGCAGGTGATGAGCGAATTTGTGACGTCGGACGCGGTGGTTTGTTTTCCGGGCGAGGCGGGTGAGGAGACGAAGGCGTTCGCGGAAATGTTTCCGTTCGGATTTACCCTGGAGCCGCGGGACGGGCGGCGATGAGCGGGCCGTTGCATGCGGTCGATCTGATCCGGAAGAAGCGCGACGGCGAGGAACTGCACGCCGACGAGATTCGATTCCTCGTGGAGGGCGCGGCGCGGGAGACGATTCCGGAGGAGCAGCTGTCGGCGTGGCTGATGGCGGTGTTTCTGCGTGGGCTGTCGCTGGGCGAGCTGGACACGCTGACGACGGCGATGCGGTATTCGGGCGAGGTCCTCGATCACACGGGCCTCGGGCGGAAGACGGTCGACAAGCATTCGACGGGCGGGGTCGGAGACAAGACATCGTTTCTGGTGGCGCCGATTGCGGCGGCGGCGGGGCTGGCCGATCCAATGATCAGTGGGCGTGCGCTGGGGCACACGGGCGGGACGCTGGACAAACTGGAGTCGATTCCGGGATACCGGACGCAGCTTTCGCCGGCCGAGATGCGGCGAGTGCTGGAGCAGTGCGGAGCATCGATTGTGGGGCAGACGAAGAACCTGGTTCCCGCGGATCGAAAGCTGTACAGCCTGCGGGACAGGACGGCGACGGTGGAGAATCCTTACCTGATTTGCGCGTCGATTATGAGCAAAAAGCTGGCGGCGGGGTTGGATGCGCTGGTCATCGATGTGAAAACGGGCTCGGGGGCTTTTCTGCGGAAGGAAGAAGACGCGCAGTATCTGGCCGCGCTGATGGTGGAGACGGGCGAGCGCGCCGGGACGCAGACGGTGGCGGTGCTGACGGACATGAGCCAGCCGCTGGGACGCATGGCGGGAAACTGGGTGGAGATTGAGGAGTCGATGGAGTTGCTGCGGGGCGAGTGCGATCCGCTGAGCGAGGACCTGCGGGAGGTTTCGCTGATTCTTGCCGGATGGATGATTTATCTGGGCGGAGCGGCGAGGAGCGCGGAGGCGGGACACAGAATGGCGGAGGAAAAGCTCGCGGATGGGTCGGCGCTCGGGATTTTTCGGGCGATGGTGGAGGCGCAGGGCGGCGATGTGGAGGCGCTCGACGCGGGCGCGGCGTTTCACAATCCGAGGTTTCGGAGGGAATTTCGGGCGACGCGAAGCGGGTATTTTGCGTCGGCGGACTGCACGAAGATCGGATGGGCGGTGCAGCGTCTGGGCGCGGGCCGGGAACGCGCAGGCGAGCCGGTAGAGGCGCACGCGGGGATCGAGATGCATGTGAAGCTGGGGGCTAAGGTGGATGCGGGGCAGCCTCTGGTGACGCTGTTCACGGAGGACGAAGCGCGGTTTGCAGAGCCGGAACAGTTGCTTGCAGAAGCGCTTGTCGTGGGAGACACGCCCATTGCCGCGCCCCCGCTGGTGCGGGAGATTATCTCGGCGGACAACAAAAATAAATTCCTGAAAGCGCGGCAGCACCCCTAAATGAGCAGACACCGAGCGAAAAACGAGTAAACACCGAGCGAGAGGCGAGCAGGAAGCCAGCAAAAGACGCGCATTTTTCCGCTGAGAAATTTCGGAAACGGGATAGGATTCAGGGAAAACCTGAGGGAGAACGATTTGGCTCGATTCACGGGGGTGCTGGGACTGCTGACCATGCTGACGCTGGCGTGGATTTTCTCGACCAACCGCAGGGCGATCCGCTGGCGCACCGTGGTGTGGGGGCTGGGACTACAGATTCTTTTCGCAATCTGCGTGGTGAAGTGGACCGTTGGGCAGCGGGTGATGCACACCGCGGGCGATGCGGTGAACAAGTTGCTGGCGTATGCGTTCGCGGGGTCGACTTTCGTGTTTGGGGATTTGGGCGCGCACAACTCCCAGATCGGCCTGGCGTATAAGACAAACTTTTTCGCGTTTCAGGTGCTGCCGACGATCATTTTCATCTCGGCGTTCTTTGCGGTGCTGTATTACCTCGGCATCATGCAGCTGATCATTCGCGCTTTCGCCAAAGCGATGCTGTGGACGATGAAGGTGTCGGGCGCGGAAAGCCTGAACGTGGCGGCGAGCATCTTCATGGGGCAGACCGAAGCGCCGCTGACGATCCGGCCGTTTCTGCCGGATGCGACGCGCTCGGAACTGATGACGATCATGACCTCCGGGATGGCGCACGTGTCAGGCGGAATTATGGCGGCGTACATCCTGTACGGAATTTCGGCGAGCAGTTTGCTGGCGGCGGTGATCATGACGGCTCCGGGGACGATTCTGATTTCGAAAATGCTGGTGCCGGAGACGGAAAAGCCGGCGACCGAGGGCACAGTGAAGCTGCCGGAAGGTGCGGAGAATAAGGACGAGAATCTGATTGGGTCGATTGCGCGGGGGACCATTGATGGCGGGCGGCTGGCGTTCAACGTTGGGATCATGTTGATTTCGTTTCTGGCGCTGATTGCGCTGCTGAATGGCGTTTTGGGTGGGCTGCACAACTGGCTGGGGTGGCACCATATTCCGTTTCCGCACTCGCTCGACGCGATTCTCGGGTTTTTCTTTGCGCCGATTGCGTGGCTGATCGGGATTCCATGGCACGATGCGCCGACGGTGGGCAATCTGCTGGGGACGCGAATGGTGCTGAACGAGCTGGTGGCCTATACGTACCTCGGAGACCTGGCGAAACATGGGGCGCTGGCGGCGCGGTCGGTGACGGTGGCGACGTTTGCGCTGTGCGGGTTTGCGAACCTGAGTTCGATCGGGATTCAGATTGGCGGAATCGGGGCACTGGCGCCGAATCGGAGAAGCGATCTGGCGAAGCTGGGCTTCCGGGCGATGCTGGCCGGGACGATGGCGAACCTGATGTCGGCGTCGATTGTGGGAATGTTGATTAAGTAACCATGCCAGATACAGTTTTTGAGAAGGCAACGGCGGCGGCGGAGTTTGTCGGTCGAAGAACGGAATTGCGGCCAACGATTGCGATTGTGCTGGGGTCGGGGCTCGGCGCGTTTGCGGATCAGCTGGAGAGTGCGACAGCGATCGGGTTTGCGGAGATTCCGAATTTTCCGCGGTCGACCGTGCCGGGGCATAGCGGGAAGCTGGTGATCGGGAAGGTTGCCGGCGCACCGGTGGCGGTGATGCAGGGGCGGGTGCATGCGTATGAGGGATACAGCCCGGAGGAAGTCACGTTTCCGGTGCGGGTGCTGGGGCGGATGGGCGCGAAGACGCTGGTGCTGACGAATGCCGCGGGGGGAATCAACGAGGGGTTGAAGCAGGGGCAGCTGGTGCTGATTGCCGACCACATTAATTTGTCGGGACGGAATCCAGCGGCGGGGCGGAATGACGAGCGGCTGGGGCCGCGGTTCTTCGACATGAGCGAGGCGTACTCCGCTCGTCTGCGGGGGCTGGCGCACGAGGCGGCTCGATCCATGGATTTTCGGCTCGATGAGGGTGTGTATCTGAGCGTGCTGGGGCCGAGCTTCGAGACGCCGGCGGAGATTCGGGCGTTTCGGACGATGGGCGCGGATCTGGTGGGCATGTCGACGGTGCAGGAGACGATTGTGGCGCGGCACATGGGCATGGAGGTGCTCGGGATCAGTTGCGTGACGAATCTGGCGGCGGGGATTCAGAAGGAGCCGCTGAGTCATGAAGAGGTGATGGAGACGGGGCGTGCAGTCGAGGCACAGCTGGCGGGGTTGCTGACAAGATTGGTGCCAATGATGTCGGAGTGACGGTTCTTCCCGTCAGTACGGGCGGAAATTCACTTCAACGTTGATCTCGACCGGGACGGGGACACCGTCTTTGAGCGCGGGATTGAAGCGATAGCGCCGCACGGCCTCGACGGCCTTCTCATCGAGGCCCATGCCGAGCGGGCGGACTACGCGCACATTTTGCGGATTGCCATCCTCGTCGATGACGAGGCTGAGGAGAACAATGCCCTGGAGTTTCGCTTTTCTTGCGGCTTCGGAATAGCTGGGGGGCGCCGCGTAGACCAGTTTGGGGATGGACACGGCTCCGCCCGGCCGATAGATCTTCCCTGGAAACGACTGGCTGGTCTCAGCGTTCGCCTCGGCTGAGGCTGGCGACGTTTGCGCGGAGCCGGAGGGTGCGGATGCCGGGCGGTCGTGCCAGTCGGGGACGGGTTCGACGCTCTTGACCCAGGCGGCGACGTAGAGGTCGCGGAGCATGGAGGCCGCGGCGGCGAGACGTTCGGCGGTGAATTGTTTGGCGGCGGGGGTACCGGTTCCATCGAAGCCGTGGTCTTTGTCGAGCTGGTAGACGCGTTCGACCAGAGAATTCGAGTGCCGGAGGTAGGCGAGGTATTCGTCCCACTCATCGCCGATGGGGTGAACGGGGGCGACGAGTGGCTGGACGTCGGAGGTGTTGATGGCCGCGTCGACGAAGGTCGTTTCGAAGCGGCTGTGGATGGTGTGGTCGTTGGCGTAGCCGTTCGGATTCTCTTTGGCGACCCAGCCGTTGTAGTTGACGGTGACGTGGAGGGGCTGCGAGCCGTCGGCGACGTAGTGGCCGAGCCATCCGGCGTAGAAAAGGAGGGCGGCCTCGACGGGTTTGGTGTCCTGATGCTCGGCGGAGATCTGGCGGTAGTCGCGCATGGCGGACTTGAGGCGCTCCCAGACTTCACTGACGATGTACGGCTGGAAGCCGACCTTTTCGGGGAGGAGGTCGGCGGCGCGATCGGGGTGCGCGGCGGCGTAGGCGTAAAGTGCGGCAATGTACTCGTAGCGCTGGCGAGGCAGCGGGCCGATGAGGTCGGCGAACTCGATGTCGATGAAGTGGTCGGGGGCCTGTTCGGTGCTGAGCTCGGCCTCGGCGCGGGAACGCCAGCGGTCGGGCTCAGGGCCGAGGTAGGCAATTTCGTCGATCGCTTCGGGCGTGTGGAGAAAGGCGGGCACGTCGGCGGGGAGGGATTCGGCGGCGAGGCGGTTGATCATCGTGTGACCTTTGCTGCCCCAGCCGTAGGAAGCCGGCGCGGCGAGCAACGGCAGAAGCATAAGAGCGAGATGCGAGCGGAGATGCGATTTCATGTTGGCCTGAGTATAAGGGGCTGCGAAAAGCGAGTGAGAACCGAGCGAAAAGCGAGTGAGAACCGAGTGAAAAGCGAGCTAGAAACGAGCGTGAAGCGTTTAGCGAAGAGCGATTAGCAAGAAGCGTTTAGCAAGCGACGGCGCGCTTTGCGCGAATCCCACATCTGCCAAAACCGGACAGATAAGTGACACCCCGGTTGGTTCATTTGTGCATGAGGCCTTCGATGGCGTCGGCGGTTTTGGGCAGGGCGCAGGTGAGGCATTCGAGGGTGCCGTCGTCCTTAACGTAGTAGTCGTCCTCGATGCGGACGCCGAGTTTTTCGTCGGGGAGGTAGATGCCGGGCTCGATGGTGAAGACCATGCCTTTCTCGATGGGCTTGGTGTAATCCCAAGGATCGTGAACGTCGATGCCGACCAGATGGCCGATGCCGTGGATGAAATATTTGCCGAGGCCTGCACCCTGCAGGTCTTTGCCATGGGCGTTCATGTAGTTGAAGGCGACGGTGTCGAGGGAGTCGGGAAAGCGGTGCTCGGGGTCGTTGATGTGGGAGCGGCCGGCGACGAAGGCGTTCATGGCGGCAGTTTGCGCGCCCAGGACGACTTCGTAGACCTCGCGCTGGCGGGCGGTGAAGTGGCCGTTGACGGGCATGGTACGGGTGATGTCAGAGGCGTACATGGAGTATTCGCCGGCAGCGTCGACGAGGAGAATGTCGCCGGCCTGCATAGTGCGGCTGTTTTCGGAGTAATGAAGGATGGTGGAGTCGGGTCCGGAGCCAACGATGGGCGCGTAGCTGGGCCGCTCACAGCCGTTGGCCATGAGATTCGAAAGGATGATGCCGGCGGCAGCGCGCTCGGTCATGCCGGGGTGGATGGCGGCGATCATCGCCTGCTGGGCTTTGATGGAGGCGTCAGCCGCTTTGTGCAGGAGGGTGAGCTCGCCGGGATCTTTACTGGAGCGGAGAACGCCGGTGAGGTCGTGGACGTCGAGGAGGCTGGGCGTTGTGTCCAGACCGAGCGTGGTCGCGGTCCAGGCGGCCAGGGCTTGGGCACGGGGGTTGGCGGGCTGGCTCCAGAGACTGTGCTCGAGGTAGCGATCGCTTTTGAGCAGTGTGCCGAGGACGGTGGGGAGCTCGGTCATGGGCAGGACTTCGGCGACGCCGGTGGTCTGCACGGCGTCGGGGGAGGAGGCGTCGAGCTTGGGGCCGGTGTAGCGCTCGGTGCGTGCGTTGCGAGTGGGAAGAAAGAGGATTTCGCGGTAGCTGCGCACGGTGTGCAGGTCTTCGCCGATGGCAGGGGCTTCAACGAGGAGCGCGGCGCCCGGCTCGTTCCAGCCGGTGAGGTAATAGAAGTCAGAGTCCTGGCGGTAGGGGGTGAAGTCGGTGAGGGGCTCGTCGGCGGCGAAGACGACGGCGATGCCCTGGTTGAGGGCTCCGCTGAGGCGGACGCGGCGGTTGTGGTAGTCGGCGGCGGACTGATGGTCCAAACCGAGAAGGGAGGGGGCGAGCAGGGTGGTGGGGAGGAGGAGAAGCAGGAGCAGGCGTGAGAATCTCATTGGGAGGAGTTTATCGAAAGAGTTCGGGGGACCAGTTACCTGTCATAATGCATTAACATGACAAGGGAGGGAAAAATGGCAACACAGCAGATTCGATTACGGCTGAGTGAAAATGGCAGGGTTGTCATTCCGGCCCAGGTGCGCAGGGAACTCGGCGTGGAATCCGGCGGAGAGATCCTCCTCGAGCGACAGAAGAACGGATACCGCCTGACCACGCGGCGGCAGCGCATTCAGGAAGCTCAGAGATACCTTCGGCGCCACATCAAGCCGGGAGTGTCGTTGGTCGATGAACTGATCGCCGAGCGACGCGAAGCGGCAAAACATGAGTAGGTGTGTTCTGGATGCGTCGGCGATCCTGGCCGTGCTGCGGAATGAACCGGGAGGCGAGGTTTTGACGGATGAGGTCATGGCCGAATCGATGGCCAGCACCGTCAATCTCGCGGAGGTGCAAACTGCGATGGTGCGGCAAGGAGTTGCTCCTGACGAGGCGTGGAAACGGGCGGGCATCCCGGTGAGCCGGGTGGTCGCGTTCAGCGAGGATCAGGCGCGGGTGGCCGGAAGCCTGGTCGCGGAAACGCGGGCGCTGGGGCTCTCGCTGGGGGATCGCGCCTGTCTAGCGCTGGCTCTTGAATTGAATGCGCCGGTGTACACGGCGGACCGGAGCTGGAAAAAACTGGGGCTGGGAGTAGAGGTTCGGGTGATTCGGTAGGAGCATCAGAAGGACATCGCCATGCCAGCCATGTAGCAGAGCGCGAATGTGAGCAGGCAGGCAGGCAGCGTCAGCCAGCGAATCCTGCCCCATGCAAACGCGGAAAGCGGGGTTGCGATCAAGGAAGCCGCCATGCCGGTCACCACCGCATAACCCATTGTCTCCACTTCGACCCGGTCAATCCATCTGGCCCAGGTGTGGGTCTCAAGAGCGAGCATAAGGACGGGCATAGCGATCGATGCGATGCTCTCGATGACGAGGCCAGCGAGAGCTGTCCATTTGCGCCACGTGGATGGCGGCTCTGTTCTTCCCCATGCACGCCAGGCGAAGACGAGGAGCGCAATCGGCGCTACGACCAGCGCGAAGTTGATCGTCAGCAGCAACGCGATGGATGTTCTTTCGCTCATGGGGTGAGCATTGCCTGGTCGTCTGGGGCGGCGGACAGCGTTCCAAATTGGGACTCGAGACGGTACCGAGGGGTCGAAGCACAGTAACGAGTTGTACAAACAGCGATGGATTGAGCGCACGCTTCTTGCTATGGGGTGAACCTGGGCGGGGCCATTGCGCTTTTTTGGACTTTGTACCTCATCAGACGCCGACGGGGAAGGGTTTTGGTGAGGTGTCGTCGAGGTTAGCGCCGGAACGCCAGCGCTCGAAGCGTCCCTGGAAGAGCGAGAGCAGGCCCGTATAGATGTAGCCGACGACAAAGAGGAGCAGGAAAGGGACGGTGAAGTAGTTCTCGTTGGCGACGGCGTACCAGATGCAGAGGACGAAGTAGCCTCCGACGAGGAGTTCGAGGAAGGGGATGACGCCGAGGCGCTTGCGATATTTCGCGGCGCCTTTTGATTTTTCGCCGCGCCTCTGGACGCGGTATTTGGGAGTGCGCGTGAAGGGGCTGCGGATACCGAAGAGGGCTTCCATGACCGCGATGGTGTTGGTGATGGTGAGGCCGATGCCGAGCGCCATGAGGAACGGCAGATAGAGGAAGGTGCGGAGCCAGCGGCGTGGATACAGCTCTTTCTGCGAGACGAGATAGAAAGACGAGATGGAGAAGGTGGAGGCCAGGAAGAGGGGGAAGTCGATGTAGAGCATCTCCCACCAGCCCTGGTAGAAGCGAATGATCATGGCGGGCATGAGGAGGACGGAGAGCACGACCATGAGCGGGTAGCTGATGTTGGCGGTGAGGTGATACCAGGCTTCGACTTTGGTGCGAAGAGGGACGTTGGCGCGGAAAACGCGGGGCAGGATTTTTTTGGAGGTCTGGATGAGGCCCTTGGCCCAGCGCTGCTGCTGGGTTTTGAAGGCGGTCATTTCGATGGGGACCTCGGCGGGGCACTCGATGTCCTGGAGATATTTGAATTTCCAACCGAGGATCTGGGCGCGGTAGCTGAGGTCGGTATCTTCGGTGAGGGTGTCGTGCTGCCAGCCGCCGGCCTGGTCGATGACGCAGCGGCGCCACATGCCGGCGGTGCCGTTGAAGTTGAAGAAGAGGCCGGCGCGGGAGCGGGCGCCGTGTTCGAGGACGAAGTGGCCGTCGAGCAGAATGGCTTCGACCTGGGTGAGGAAGCTGTAGTCGCGGTTGAGGTGGGTCCAGCGAGTCTGGACCATACCGATGTCGGGCTCGGCGAAGTGGTGGATGACGCGCATAAGCCAGTCGGGGCTTGGGACGAAGTCGGCGTCGAAGATGGCGATGAATTCGCCGGTGGCGACTTTCAGGCCTTCCTGCAGGGCGCCGGCTTTGAATCCGCTGCGGTTGGTCCGGTGCAGGTAAACGATGTTGTGGCCGAGAGCGCGGTAGCGTTCGACGATGAGCTGAGCGACTTGCCGGGTCTCGTCGGTGGAGTCGTCGAGGACCTGGATTTCGAGGAGGTCGCGGGGGTATTCGAGGCGGCAGGTGGCGTCGATGAGGCGATCGATAACGAATTGCTCGTTGTAGATGGGGAGCTGGACGGTGACGCGGGGGAGCTGTTCGAAGCGGCTGGGCGGCTGGTGAGTGGCGTTCTTGCGGTAGTGGTAGTACTGCCAGACCAGCTTGTAGCGGTGCAGTCCATAGATGGAGAGCACGATCATGACCAGGAAATAGGGGGTGAGCAGAAGGGTGTCGAAGGAGAAAAGCTGCCAGTGGTAGAGGTTCTGGAAAGTGTGGTCGCCGTAGTGGGTGCGGAGGTAGTGGCGGAGGTCGTTCTTCACAAAGAAGAGGCAGAGGGTCTGCGCGCAGGAGAGCAGGCGAGCGGCGGCAGCTGGGAGTGCAGGGAGCATGAAAGAACCAGCGTATAGCGTATAGCGTTTAGCGTATAGGGATTTAGGGGTTCGGAGCGTTCAGCGTTCAGCGTACAGCGTTCAGGAAAGGCGGGCCCTCGGGGGGTGGGCGTATTCCATCGCCGAATGCGAGGAAAGGAACACCCCCACGCTCCACCCCGCTGCGCAAATGCGGCACAGTGGGGACCCCGGCCTGCTTGCGCCAACACCGGGCGCAACCAGGATGGGCACCCGGATTGTCTTGAGTCCAGAGCTCAGCTCCGGTTATTTGCGACCGAAGCGGTAGACAATGCCAAGGTTGCCGCCGAGGTTCTTCTGAAAGCTGGAGCCGTAGTTGGTGACGAGCTCGTTGGCGGAGAAGCGAATGGCGAGGGCGGGGCCGAGGTTGTAGTCGGCGGCAACGCCGCCGGAGAAGTTGAGGACGGTGGTGTCCTCGTAGAGGCCGACGAGTTGCGGAGGCAGGCCGTTGGTACCAGTGCCAAAGTTGCCATGGCCGGCGCCGGCGAGGGCCTGGGCGGTCCAGCCCCAGTGCTGACCCTTGAAGAATCGATACGTGGGGCCGCCGAGGAAGGTGTACTGGCTGATGCTGGGATTGAAGACGGAGTAGGGATTGGCGCCGGTGTAGGCCGTGCCGTAATAGCCGCGGAAGTCCGCGGTGACGCCGAGGTCGCCGTGCAGGTAGTCGGTGATGCCGACTCGCCAGCCTGCCTCATTCATGCGCTGGAGGGTATTGCCGGGGGTGAAGCGGAGGGAGCCGCCGCCGGAGTCGAGCTCATATTTATGGCTGTAGGTGTCCTGGATGATCTGGCGGATGCGGATTTTTCGGCGGGCATTGACGCGGGCCTGCGCCTGGCGGAGAACCTGGGCGCGCTCCTGGGGAGTGGACTGGGGCTCGGTCTGGTCGGGCGCCTGGGACTGCGGCGTGCCGGCGGGCTGCTGTGGGGATGCATCCTGTGCGCGGGTTGCAGAGGGAGCAAAAAGAAGAACTGCGAAGAGCGGATACACGGCGTATCCGAAGAACTTGCGAAAACGCATGAACCTGAATGCCTCCACTGCCCTGGAAAGAAGAAGAACTGTGTCTGCTTTGTATTAAATCATCTGCGGGGGGTTGGTGGGTTGTGGGGAGAGAAACACCCCCACCCTGCTTGCGCCAACCCCGGGCGCAACCAGGATGGGGCGTCAGGATAGGTTTGGATTGCGGAATCTTCATGGGCATGCAAGGATGCCGTGAAGGCAGGTTGTTATTTTCCGGATTGAAGCGGGGAGCGCATGAGATTTCTAGTGGGGTTGATTCTGGGGCTGCTGATCCTTCCGGTGTGGGCGCTGATTTACCTTCACTTTGAGCATCCGCCGGTGGCGGTGGCCGATCCGCCGTTTCCGCTGGAGAAACAGATCGTGAAGGCGCCGCTCGCCGCGCGCATCGACAAGGAGATGCCGGCGAGCGCGCCGATTGAGGCGAGCGCGACGACTCTGACGGCGGGGGCGCAGATTTACCGTGCGCAATGCGCCTCGTGCCACGGGCTGTACGGAAGGCCGTCGGCGTTCGCGGGACATATGTATCCGCGCGCGCCGCAACTGTGGGCGCCGCACCGCAACGGCGTGGTGGGTGTGAGCGACGATCCGGTGGGGGAGACGTACTGGAAGGTCGCCAACGGGATCCGGCTGACCGGGATGCCGTCGTTCGACAAGGTGCTGAACGAGACGCAGATGTGGCAGGTGAGCCTGCTGCTGAAGAACGCTGGGCAGCCGATGCCGGCGGATGTGACGAAGCTGATCGAGACGCCGCTGGATTTCAGCGTGCCGGAAAGCCCCGCGGCGGTTGCGGCGCCACCGGCGTCAACCCAGTGATTCCCGCTGAACGCTCCTCGGGGTCAGCCCGCGATTGCGAAGGTCGATTCTCGGTCTGAAGTAATACAAAACAATGGCACAACTAGTGATTCTGTCCTGCTAGTACAGGAACAGGAGCATGGAGACGGGTCCGTTTTTGGGATCAGTTCCCGAAAGGATACGCGTCTCCTCCGGGCTGGCGGGAGTGTGACCTGAATCACAGAAACGGGCGCGGCTGCGACCGTATTCTGCTCGCATAGGCAATATAGGAGCAAAATGGTCGCAATTGCGCTATTATCGGATTTTGGGGTCGAAGCCGAGGACGACCTCGAGCTCTCCGGAGCATGGAAGTTGAGTCTGCTGAGCGAATTGCCCATTGGAACGGTCGGGGTGGTGGAATCACTGGACCTGCCTCGGGAGATCCAGCATCACCTGATGCACATGGGTTTTGTACCGGAGGCGCGGGTGGTAGTGGTGCGGCGGGCACCGGCGGGGGATCCGACGGTGTACTCGATTGACGGGTTCGAGGTAGCTCTGCGGCGCGACACGGCCGGGGCGATCAGGGTTCGCGAATATGCTCGCGAAGACGTGAGCGAAAGCCGGGGACCGCATACGAGATAAAGTATGAACGACTGCTGCAGCACAGCGACGATCGACGTACCGATTGAGCCGCGGGTTGCGGGGCGAATCCGGACCGTAGCACTGGTGGGCCCGCCGAATTCGGGGAAGTCGA
>JBEKIN010000067.1:0-16290 GCA_050011735.1 Acidobacteriaceae bacterium
GTGCCGCATCGGACGCCACTGCGGCCGCAGGGACCGCTGGTGCTGCCGGGAGCCTACACGGTGCGGCTCACGGTGGATGGTCACAATGAGTCGCAGATGCTGACGGTGAAAATGGATCCGCGGATCCAGACCGCGCCCAGTGACCTGGAGGCGCTGCACACCGCGCAAATGGCGATGGCCGCCTCGCTGGACACCGTGGCGAAGGCTGACCTCGCCGCGCATGCGGTGGCCGAGCAGATTGCTGCGCCGCGGAATGCGTCGCTCTCTACGCAGCTGGCGCCTTTCAGTGACGCTCTGAAGGCGTTGCTGAGTGGAAATGCGGCGAAGCACATGCCGGGCATCGATGAAGTGAACGGAGAAGTGGGCCAGCTTTACGGCGAGCTGGAGCAGGCCGATGGCGTTCCGACCGAAGCCCTGCTGGCCGCGGCCGCGCACGCGCAGGACGAAGCGAAGGAAGTCCTGCCGGGGTGGGACGACTTCCGCGAGAATCAGCTGCCCGCGCTGAACAAGGTGCTGGAGGCCGCGCATCATGCGCGCATCAATCTCGCGAAGCCGCCGGATGACATGCCGGACGAGGGGGACGAGGACTAAGGAAACTCACACCCAGCCGCCGTCGATCACGTAGCTCTGGTTGGTGATTGCGGAGCTGTCGTCGGCGGCAAGGAACAGAACGAGGCGCGCGACTTCTTCGGGAAGGATGAGGCGCTTGAGCGCCTGCGCGGCGAGAATTTTCGCTTCGTACTCCGGCGTGAGCCAGAGACGCCGCTGGCGCTCGGTGAGAATGGCGCCCGGCATGACGCAGTTCACTCGGATATTTGACGGGCCAAGCTCATGGGCGAGCGTGCGCGTCATCCCCACGATGGCGGCCTTCGCGGTGACGTACACGGGCACGTGGGTGGAAGGGATGACCCAGCCAATCGAACTCATATTGATGATGGAGCCACGGCCCGCCTTCTGCATCGCCGGAATCACCCCCTGCGCCATGAAGAACTGATGCTTCAGGTTGACGGCGATCCCGCGGTCCCATGATTCGGGCGTCACCTCTGCGACCGAGTGGCGCGTGTCGTCGCCTGCGTTGTTGACCAGCACATCCACGGTGCCGAACTGTACGATGATGGCCCGCAGCGCGTTCTGCAACGCGGCAATGTCGGTGAGATCGCAGGGCAGGAAGAGCGGTGCAGGCGCGCCTGTTGCCTCAAGACGCGCGACGAGTTGGTGCGCCGCTTCGATCTGCACGTCGAGAAAAGCGACGCGGGCGCCGTTCGTGGCGAAGGCCTCGACGATCGCTGCGCCGATGCCGCTCGCGCCACCCGTGACGATGACCACGCGGTCGCGCAGGCTGGGATACGTGGCGAATGACCCGGTCGAGGACATGGCGTAATGATGATAAGGCGGCCCGCGCTCGCGCCGCTGCGCGGTCTTCACCATTGGGCAAGCGGGGCAGCGACGGATGTGATCTACTGGATTGCCCCGGAGTTCCGAAGGCAGGGTCGGAAGCTTCCTGCCCGCGGGATGCGCCCGCCGATGGACGCGATGAACCTCAGCGAACCCGATTTGCGGAAGCGCTGGACGCGCATCCTGCCGGCGGTATTTATCACCTACAGCCTCGCCTATCTGGATCGCGCCAATTACGGATTTGGCGCCGCCGCCGGCCTGGCCCAGACGCTACATATCAGCGGATACCAGTCGTCGCTGCTGGGCGCGCTGTTTTTCCTGGGATATTGTCTCCCCCAGATTCCCGGCATCATTCTCGTCCAGCGGTATAGCGCCCGGCTGCTTATCTTTGCCGCGCTGGTGGCGTGGGGCGGTTTCGCGGCGCTGACCGGCGTCATTCGCAGCTACTGGCTGCTGGCGCTGGATCGCTTCTTGTTGGGTGTCGCGGAAAGCTTTGTCTTTCCGGCTTTGCTGATCGTCCTCACTCGCTGGTTCACGCGGTCGGAGCGCTCGCGCGCGAATTCCCTCATGATCCTGGCAAATCCCGTGACCGTGCTCTGGATGTCCGCGGTGACCGGATTTCTGATTCGTGCGCGCGGGTGGCAGCAGGCCTTCATCCTGGAGGGCCTGGTGGCTGTGGTCTGGGGCGGATTCTGGCTCGCTCTGATGCGCGATCGGCCGAAAGATGCGCCATGGCTCAGCCCCGCGGCGCGCGCCGATCTGGAAGGCGTGCTCGATCACGAACAGCGGCGCCTGCCGCAGATCGCGAACTTCTGGATCGCGTTCCGGCAACCCAACGTGCTGCGCCTCTCCATCAATTATTTCTTCTGGAGCCTCGGCATCTACGGATTTGTGCTTTGGCTCCCGGTGGTGATCCGCAACGCAACCAGAGCGGCGATGGGCACGACCGGATTAATAGCTGCCTTGCCGTATCTGGTATCTGTAATTGTGATGGTTGTGGTTTCCCATTATTCCGATCGCAGTGGCCACCGGCGAAAATACGTATGGCCGCTGCTCATGCTGGGTGGAGTGGCGCTGGCCGGATCGTTTTTCACTGTGGACCGGTGGTTTCCGGTGGCCTATGCGTGCCTGATCGTTTCCGCGAGCTGTATGTACGCGCCCTATGGGCCGTTTTGGGCGATGGTGCCGGAACTGCTGCCGCGCAACGTCGTCGGTGAGACCATGGCGCTGATCAATTGCATCGGCGCTCTGGGCGGGTTCTTCGGGACCTGGCTCGTCGGCGTGTTGCAGACCTTCACCGGGAGCTCGGCGGCGGGGTTTCTGCTGATGTCGCTGTCCCTAATTCTGGCTGGAGGGCTGCTGTTGGGTGTGAAGCCGCTGCCGGTAATGCCTATGGAGCTGGAGGCAGAGGCCCATTAGCACGGCCGTCGAGTTAATAAGTGGCTGGTTTGACGAGTTACTCGATGACGGATGATGTTGGGCAGGGAAGTGAGTGGGCGTGAAGTGCGAGTTAGCCGTTTATGAAGACAATTACGGTTGGTGAGGTTCTCGAGTCGCAGGATCTGGACCTGAGCGGCGTGACCACCCACGCGCGCGGCCCGGCGGGGTCGTTGCCGCTGACTGCCGAGATGCTGCTGACCCAGCCCTCGGGCAATTTGTTCGGGCTAACAATGAATGCCGGAATGGGATGGGATCCGGCTCACCTCGGCGGACCCGAGGTTCTGATCCTGAGCACCCATGGCGGATTGCGCGCGGCAGATGGCGCCCCCATTGCGCTGGGATTCCACACGGGCCACTGGGAAGTGGGTCTGCTGGTCGCCGAAGCGGCGCGCGAACTGAAAGCTCTCGACGCGGTGCCGTTTGCGGGAGCATGCACCGATCCCTGCGATGGCCGCACCCAGGGCACGACCGGGATGCTCGACTCGCTCCCCTTTCGCAACGACGCGGCCATGGTGCTGCGACGGCTCATGCGATCGCTGCCCACGCGCGCGGGCGTGCTGGGCATAGCAACCTGCGACAAGGGATTGCCGGCCATGTTGATGGCGCTGGCTTCCGCAGGCGAGTTGCCGACGGTGCTCATCCCCGGCGGCGTAACGCTGCTGCCCGAAAATGGAGAGGACGCAGGGAAGATTCAGACCATTGGCGCGCGCTTTTCCCAGGGCCAGATCACGCTCGACTATGCGGCGGAGGTGGGCTGCCGCGCGTGCGCCACTCCGGGCGGAGGCTGCCAGTTTCTGGGAACAGCGGCCACTTCACAGGTGGTCGCAGAAGCCCTGGGCCTGGCCCTGCCGCATACCGCGCTCGCTCCATCGGGCCAGCCGGTGTGGCTCGATGCGGCGACGCGCTCCGCGGCCGCCCTGCTGCGAATGCGTGAGCTGCGAGTAGGGACGAAGGACATCCTGACCCAGGCCGCATTCGAAAACGCAATGGTGGTGTTCGCGGCGTTTGGTGGTTCGACGAATCTCCTGCTCCATCTGCCGGCGATCGCGCACGCAGCCGAGCGAAAGCGCCCCAGCGTTGCCGACTGGATGCGCGTGAATCGCGAGGTCCCCCGCCTGGTGGACGCGCTGCCGAACGGTCCGAAGAATTTCGCGACGGTACAGGTGTTTCTCGCCGGCGGTGTGCCGGAGGTGATGCTGCATCTGCGCGCCGCGGGCTTGCTGGATACGAAGGCGATGACTGCGGCGGGAGTGACCCTCGGCGAATGTCTCGACTGGTGGCAGCAGAGCGAACGCCGGCGGGCGCTCAAACAGAATCTGCGGGAGCGCGACGGAATCGATCCGGACCACGTCATCTTTTCGCCTGACCGCGCGCGCCAGGCGGGGCTGACGCCGACCGTGTGTTTTCCAAACGGGAATCTCGCGCCCGAGGGGTCGGTAGTCAAGAGCACGGCGATCGATCCGAGCCTGATCGGGGATAACGGCGTCTTTTTTCATCGCGGCCCGGCGCGCGTGTTTACCCTGGAGAGCGATGCGATTGACGCGATCAAAAAAGACCAGATCGCCGCGGGCGACGTGATGGTCCTGATTTGCTGCGGGCCCAAAGGCGCGGGAATGCAGGAAATCTATCAGATCACCGCGGCGATGAAGGCATTGCCGCATTGCCGCCATGTAGCCCTTCTCACCGACGGCAGATTCAGTGGCGTTTCGACCGGCCCCTGCATCGGACATATTTCGCCGGAGGCTCTGGCCGGTGGTCCCATTGGCAAGCTCCGCGAAGGCGACGTGATCGAGATTCGCGTCGACCGCACGAATCTTAGCGCGTCGGTGGATCTGGCCGGTGACCACGAACATCTATTCGGCAGCGATGAAGGAGCGCGCCGCCTTGCCTCCCGTCCATCGCGCGACGATCTGCGGCCGCATCCGCATCTGCCGGACGACACGCGACTGTGGGCGGCCCTGGTCGAGGCCAGTGGCGGCATCTGGGCCGGATGCGTTTACGATGTCGATGCGATCGCTGCACGGCTCGCAGGCGATAACGCCGCCGAGGCGAAACAGCCGATTGTTGGAAAACTCAAGGAGCAAACGTGATTCTGTATCGAACGGCCGAGGGCCTCACCCTGGTTGAGGACAGCACGGCTTATGGGGTGGAGGGTTCGCTGGACACGCTCGTGGCGCGTCCAGATTTGCATGCGTTCCTTAGCGAGCAGATTCGCGCCGGAAACACGGCGGGGTCGGTCCACGCGGCCGACCTGCTGGCGCCGATCGGCAGCCAGGAGGTTTGGGCGGCGGGGGTGACGTATCTGCGCAGCCGCGCGGCGCGCATGGCGGAGTCGAAAGATGCGGGCGGAGGCGATTTCTACGATCGCGTGTATTCGGCGGAGCGCCCGGAGCTGTTCTTCAAATCGCTGGCCCACAAAGTGGTGGGGCCGGGCGGCGCCGTGGGCCTGCGCAGCGACGCGCACTGGTCGGTTCCCGAGCCCGAGTTGGCGCTGCTCATCAACCCCATTGGCCGCATCGTCGGCTACACGATCGGGAACGATATGAGTTCGCGCGACATCGAGGGGCAGAACCCGCTCTATCTGCCGCAGGCGAAAGTCTACAACCGCAGCTGCGCGCTGGGGCCCGGGATTTTGATAACGCCGGAGCCGCTCGCAGCCGAGACGCGCATCTCGATTGCGATTGTCCGCGCGGGATCCGCGGCGTTCTCCGGCGAAACGACGCTGGCGCAGATGAAACGCAGTCCTCAGGAATTGGTCGACTACCTGTATCGCGATCAGACCTTCCCCTTCGGTTGTTTCCTGCTGACGGGTACGGGCGTTGTACCTCCGGATTCGTTTACGCTGGAGAAAGGCGACACGGTTCGCATCGGGATCGACGGGATCGGGGAGCTGGTGAACCCGGTCGAATGATGGGACCATGGAGCGAGGAGAGGAATGATGCAGGCGGCAGTGGCAACGGCGAAGGTTTGGATCGGCGGCGAGTGGCGGGAGTCCGACGCGGAAGGCGTCTTTGAGCCGGAAAATCCGTCGACCGGTGAGAAGCTGGGGCGCGAATTTCCGGTGAGCCGGTGGAGCGACTGCGATCGCGCGCTGACGGCGGCCCAGGCGGCGGCGCGTGAACTGGAGCATATCCCGGGGGAGAAGATTGCCGCGTTTCTTGAGAGATATGCGGCGGAGCTGGACGCGAATGCCGAAGCGATTGTGCAGGTAGCCCACGAAGAGACGGCGCTTCCGGTATCGCCACGGCTGAAGGACGTGGAGCTTCCCCGGACAACGGATCAGCTCCGGCAGGCGGCGGCCGCGGCGCGGCAGGGAACGTGGCGGCGCGTCACTATCGACCGGCAGCGGAAACTGTATTCGTGCATGGCCCCGATCGGGCCGGTGGTGGTCTTTGGGCCCAACAATTTTCCGTTCGCATTCAACGGGGTGAGCGGGGGCGATTTTGCCGCGGCGATTGCGGCGGGCAATCCGGTGATCGCCAAGGCCCACCCGCTGCATGCGTATACGTCGCAGTTGATGGCGGAAGCAGCCGCGAAGGCGCTCGAGGGGTCGGGGCTTCCGCCAGCGACGGTGCAGATGATCTACAAGGTGAACCATGAGGCGGGGCAACGGCTGGTGAGCGACCCCAGAATCGGCGCCACAGGATTTACCGGGAGCAAAGGCGCGGGACTGAAATTGAAACACGCCGCCGATGCGGCCGGGAAGCCGATTTATCTGGAGATGTCGAGTTTGAATCCGGTGGTGTTTTTGCCGGAAGGCCTGAAGGAGAACGCGCAGAAGTGGGCGAAGGAGCTTGCCGACAGCTGCACCGCTGGATCGGGGCAGTTTTGCACGCGGCCGAACCTGGCGTTTCTGATCGCGAGCGATGCGGCCGAATCCCTTTTGCGGGAACTCGCTGCAGCGTTCGAGAGCCGTGAGCCACATGCCCTGTTGTCGTCATCGACGCGTGATCAGCTGCACGAGTCGATTCAGGCGCTGAAGGCCGCTGGTGCAGCCGTCGTCACCGGAGGCAGGAATCTACCGGGAAACGGCTACCGATACGCGAGCACGCTGCTGCATGTTTCCGGCAAAGCGTTTCTTTCCGGACCCCACGATTTGCAGCGGGAAGCGTTCGGCAACGAAGTCATGGCGGTGGTCGCAGCCGACGAGAACGAGCTGCTGGAGACCCTCGATTGCCTCGAGGGGAATTTGACGGGATGCTTTTACTCGTCGGCATCCGGCGCGGATGACGCGCTGTATGCGCGGCTCGTGCCCGTGCTGCGACGCAAGGTCGGGCGGCTGCTCGACGACAAGATGCCGACCGGCGTGGCCGTCAGCCCGGCGATGAACCACGGCGGCCCGTATCCTGCAACCGGGCATCCGGGGTTCACCGCGGTCGGCATTCCGGCGGCGATCACGCGATTCACAGCGTTGCAGTGCTACGACAACGTCCGCGAGGAGCGCTTGCCGGCGTTTCTGCGGGAGCAGTGAATCTCAGATTTCTTCGTGATTGTTGCGCAGCTCTCGGGCGAAGTCCTGCTTCGAGGTGAAGCGGCGCACCAGCAACGGCATCACGAACAGGATCGCAAACACGGTCGTGATCATGCCACCCACAACCACGCGCGCCAGTGGCTGCTGCGCCTGCGCGCCGATGCTGCTGGCCACGGCCGCGGGAAGCAGTCCGATGCCGGCCGCCATGCAGGCCATCACCACCGGACGCATCTCGTCGAGACAGCCCTTTTCCAGCCCGCGCTCCAGCCCCTCTTCGCGTTGCGCGCGGCGAATTCCAGAGAGAAAGACGACCGCTCCCAGCGTGGCGACGCCGGTCAGCGAGGTGAATCCAACCGCGGCCGAGATGCTGAACGCGGTTCGAGTGAGGAACAGCGAGAGAATTCCACCGATCGCGGCGAAGGGCAGCGTGCCGATGACGATGAAAGCGTCGCGCCACGTCCGGAACTGGATGTAGAGCAGCACCAAAATGACGGCGAGGCTGACCGGGATGATGAGAGCGAGCCGGCGCTGCTCCTTCTTCAGGCTGTCGAATTCACCGGCCCAGGTGTACTCGTACCCGGATGGCAGCCTGACCTGGTCTTCCATACGCGTCTGCAGATCCTGAATCGCGCTTGCCAGGTCGCGGCCCCGCACGCTGAACTTGATGGGAATGTAACGGCGCCCGCCCTCGTGATAAATCATGAATGCGCCGTTGCGGATGCTGACGTCCGCCACCATGCCCAGCTGCACCTGGTTGCCGTCAGGCGTGGGCAGCAGGATGCGGGAAATTTCGTCTGGCGTGCTGCGGAAATCCGGCGCATAGCGCACGGCAAAGTCGAAGCGCCGGTCATTGTCGATAATCTGCGTCACCGGCGCACCGCCGACGGCGGCCTGCACCACGTTGTTGATGTCCTGCGGCTGAAGACCGTAGCGTGCCGCTTTCGTGCGGTCGATGGAAACCAGCAGGCTCGGCTGTCCGGTGACGTCGAAGACGCCGACGTCGGTAATCCCGGGGACCTTCTGCATGATTCCGGAAATCTGACTGGCGATCCGCGTGAGTTCTTCGAAATCGTTGCCGAAGAGCTTGAGCGAGTTCTCGCCCTTGACGCCGGACATGGCTTCCTCGACGTTGTCCTGGATATTCTGCGAGAAATTGAAGTCGACGCCTGGATACTGCACAAAGCTGTGGCTGATCGCAGCGATCAGTGCGTCTTTGTTGCCGTGGAATTGCGGCCTCCACTGCCCAACGGGTTTCAGGTCGGCGAGAAATTCGATGTTGTTGAAGGTGCTCACATCGGTGCCGTCGTCGGGCCGCCCCATTTGCGAGACCACCTGCGTCACCTCGGGATAGGCGCGCAGTGTGGCGCGAATGTCGTCGGCCAGCTTTTCCGATGCCTGGAAGGAGATGTCCTGCTGCATGTCGGCACGAATCCACAAGTTGCCCTCCTCCAGTGCCGGCATGAACTCCCCGCCCACAAAGTGGAAGATGACGGCCGCGCAGCCGAGCGCGAGGAAAGCGACGATCCAGGTCAGGCCGCGGAAACGAAGGGCGCGATTGAGGCCGCGATCGTAGTGGCGGCGAAAGAAGCCGCTCAGCCAGGTCTCTTTAGCCTCGCCCGTTACGTTCTTGGGAACCGCAAGCGAGGCGAGTACGGGAGCGAAGATAAGCGCGAAAATGAGAGCGCCGGTCAGCGCGAATCCATAGGTGACCGACATGGGCGCGAAAATCTTGCCGGGGACGCCCTGCATGGTAAAGAGCGGGATAAAAGCGACAAGAATAATCAGCGTGGCGTACAGGACGGGTGTGGCTGCGTCGGCGACCCCGGCCAGGATAAGATCGAAGATTTCTTCGCCCTCGATCCGGCGCGAGACTTTTCGGTAAACGCTCTCCAGCACCACGATGGACGCGTCGACGAGAATGCCGAAGTCGATGGCGCCGATGGAAATCAGATTCGCCGACTGGTTGGTGAGGACCATGAGGCTGAAGGCGAACAGGACCGCGAAAGGAATGGTAATGGCGGCGATCAGGGTGATGCGCCAGTCGCCAAGCATGCCCAGAAGAACCAGAGTGACCAGGGTGAGACCCAGGACCACGATGTGGCGCACCGTTGCAGTCGTGATGTTGATCAGCGTCGTGCGGTCGTAGATCGTGCTGATGTGCATCCCTGGCGGCAACAGGTTGCCGCGGTTGAGCCGGTCGATCTTCTCCCGCAGAGCGGCCAGCGCGGGCAGGGACTTTGCGCCCTTCTGCAGCAGCACGATGGCCTGAACGATGTCGGGATCGTCGTGGTGGTTGAAGTCACTGCGGCCCACTTTGCCCAGGCGCGGCTGATGACCCTCGCGGACATCGGATACATCGCGCAGCAAAACAGGCACGCCGTTGCGCTCCGCCACCACAATGTTGCGCATGTCGTCGAGCGAGTGCAGCAGCCCGATGCCGCGGACGTTGACGCTCTGGCTGCCGACAGTAAGATAGTTGCCGCCCGCGTTGGCGTTGCTGCTGGTAACAGCGCTCACTACCTGGGTCATGGTGATGCCGTAAGTCAGCAGCTTGTTGGGGTCAACCTCGGCCTGATACTGCCGTGTGGTGCCTCCAAACGTGGCCACGTCGATGATGCCCGGTACCTGCTTGATCTCGCGAACCACCAGCCAATCCTGCGTAGCCTTGAGTTCGTTCAGCGAATATCCCGGACCCGTGAGCTGATAACGATAAATTTCCCCCACCGGGGATTCCGGCGACAGCTGCGGCTGGAGATTATTCGGCAGCGTGACCTGTTGCAGACGATTCAGCGCTTCCTGGCGGTCGATGAAGTAATCGCTCCCGAAGTCGAAATACATTTTGACGTCGCTGAGCCCAAAGATGCTGATCGACCGGATCTGATCCAGCTCCGGCGTGCCATACAGCCCCGTCTCCATCGGGATCGTAACCTGCTGTTCCATCTCTTCGGCCGACCACGAGGGATACTGCGTGATGAACTCGACCATCGGCGGCGATGGATCCGGGTAGGCCTCGATGTCGAGTTGCAGGAAGGCATAGGCGCCGATCGCCAGCATCGCCAGAAACACGATGAGAACAACGTTGCGATAGCGAAGGAGAACGCGAATCAGCGCCTGCATAATTACTGCGCCTCTTCCGCGCGCAGAAGCTCTGCTCCCGCGCTGACCACTTTGTCCCCGTCGTTAAGGCCCTGGGTGATCTCGTCGATATCCGCATGGGTTTCGCCCAGCGTGACCGCGCGCCGCTCGTGTTTGCCCGGTGCAGTCTCGACAAAGACGAAAGTGTCGTGCCCGCTTTGAATCACCGCGGTTGCCGGAACCACGATGACGTTGTGCTGCCGGCCGTTCACGGCCATGTTCGCGTACATCTGCGGCTTCAGGCGATGGCCTGGATTCGAAAGCACGACGCGGACCTTGAGAGTCAGCGATACTGGATCGACCGCGTCGGAAATGTTCTCGATGGCACCATGCAGCGTGAGACCGGGATAGCCGTTGACAGTGATGTCAGTCTGCTGGCCGGTGTGAACCGAGCCCTGATCGCGCGGGTAGAGGTCGCCGGCCACCCAGATGGAGTCGATGTTGGCAATGGTCGCGATGGCGGTGGCGTTGTCCAGCGAGCGCTGCAGTTCGCCGGGGCCGGTCCCCACATCGAGGACATCGCCCGAGATGGGCGCGGTGATGGGGACGACGTCCGAAGTATCGTTTTCGCTGAAGCCCAGCAGGTGCAGCGCCTGGCGGGCGCGCTCCAGCTCCGAGCGGTCGGAGTCGTCCAGCGCCTTCAGGTCGTCGTAGTCGCGCTGCGCCATCACGTCGTGCTGCAGCAGTTCCTTCGCGCGATTCAGCTGGAGGTCCGCGCGATCGGCTTCGATCTTTGCCTTCTCGAAGTCGGAGCGCGCCTGAGCCGCATTGCTGCTCTGCAGTGTTCCGATCTTCTGTCCCTGATGGACCTCCTGGCCGGGCAAAATGTTGAGCGAGAGCACGCGCCCGCTGATTAGCGGGTAAATATGCACCATGGCGGTGGGGTTCGCCATGATGCGTGCCGGCAAAACCAGCTGGCTCGCTACCTGCTGCCGATGTACGGTGACCGTCTCGAGAACACGCTCCTTAGGCGTAGCCGTCTCTGGCGGAGCTTCATCGCGATGGCACGCCGTCGTGCTAAGCAAAACAAACGCGGCGGCGAGGGGGACGGCGAGTGCGGAGAGGTTCTGCCGTTTCATGGGACGATCTCCGTGGCAGCGGCGAAGCTGAGCTGGTGAATGCTGAGCCAGACCTGTTGATTGGCGGTCAGCGCATCGAGATTGACCTGGCGGTATTCGCGCAAAGCATCAAGATAATCGAGCAGTGTGGCGCCGCCATGGCGATAACTGAATTCAAGGTTTTCGCGCACTCGTTGCGCCTCGCCGGTGTAGTGGCTGTTGTAGCGTTTCGCCAGATCCAGCGCGGCGTCGTAAGCCGCCCAGGCCTGATCGACGTCGTTCAGCACCTGGTTGCGCGCGGCGATTTCCGCGAAGCGGGACGACTGCGCCTCAAACCGGGTGCGCTCCTTCTCGCCCTGATTGCGGTCGAAGATGCGGAGCGGGATGGAAATCTGGAATCCCACGCTGTTGTAGGTTGCAGTGCGTTCGAATTCGCCCCCAATCGTGGGATCGGTTGTGCCCCCGGCGTCCGCCAGCTTCACATTGGAGTCCGCCAGGGTTACACCTTGCCGAGCCGCCAGGTAGTCGGGGCGGGAGGCCAGCGCGTCCTGCTCAGCCTGCGCCAGTGTGATCGTGACGTCCGGCGCCTGGATGTTCCCGGTGATGTCAAATGCACTCGCCGGCTTTTCTATGCCCATCAGCAGCTGAAGTGAATCGCTCGCCTGCGTGAGGTCAAGCTTCGCGTTGTCGTAATCGGATTCAAATTCGGCGAGCTGCAAATCGATGCGCTCGAAGTCCGTCTTGCTGATGTCGCCTGCATCGAGGCGCGCCTTGCTCAGCTCCACGGTCTTCCCGTAACTGTCGAGATTGTCCTGCGCAATGCGCAGCGCCTCCCTGGCGATGAGCATATTGGTGAAGGCGTTCCTGATCTGCAGAACCGTCTGGCGCACCTGATCGTTGTACTGGCTGCGGGTCACGTCGGTCGTCGAGCGCGCGGAGTCGAGGCGCCAGCGCCGCTTTTGTCCACGTTCGAACAGGCGGGTCACGTTGGCAGCGTAGGAGTAGGGACTTGCGGGGTTGTTCGCGCCCAACGTGACGTCCGCGCCGGAAACGGTGAAGCTCGGGTTCTGCCTCAGAGCGGCGGTAATTTCCGCGGCCCTGGTTGCGTCGACATGCTGTTCGGCGGAAAGCAGCGAAGGATTCTTCGCGCGGGCAATGTCCAGCACCTGCTCCAGGGTCAGTGGAGCGGCGGCAGGCGCCGCCGGTGGTGCGCCCTGGGAGCGCACAGGTGGCGCCGCGAGACAGAAGGCGAGAATCAATCCGGGTCCGGAAAGCCGGAGGTTCATGCGGAGTATCCAGTGATCGCTCACGGGCGATCGGCATTACCGAGGGGAACGACAGAACGAAACGCTGAGTCGCTCAGGCCAGTGGAGGGGGACGCGTCGAGTAAGCGAGGAAAAACCCGTGCGCCTGCCGCTGAACCGTCTCCGCGGCAGCGGCGAATCCCGTTGCTGGCATTTGCGAAAAAATGGGGGTCGCAACCAATGGAGCGAGAATTGCAGACAAACGATGCAGGGGCTGGTCCGCAGACAACTGGAGGTCGCCACGCCGCGTAACGCGCTCGGTCTCGGCCGGGTTGGTGTTGGCCTGCAGATCGTCGGTGAGCGAAATGACCGGGAGAAGAATCGCCGCCAGCACCGCCAGTGCAACCAGTTGCACACCGATGGCGGGCAGCAGAGATTTTTTGCGTCGATCTCGCAGGCTGGCCAGCCACGCTGCGCCGAGCACGATGGTGACCGCCACCCACAACAGATTGAAGAATGTTTCCACGATTCGGGGTCGATTATACCTAACCTTAGACGTAGAACTCAGGGAATGAGTTGACCTTCTCCCTCTTCCAGAAGCCAGAATTGGTCTGCGTCTTTACGGCCTTGCAACGCACGCCGCAGACGCTCAGGCGGATCGGTCTCGCCATCGTCGGCCAGCGCGAAGGTCCCGAAGTGAATCGCCATCGCCGTTGATGCGTCGAGGATGGAGCGCGCCTCGACCGCCTGTTCCGGAGTCATATGAATCGGACCCATGAACCACTCCGGCTCATAGGCGCCGATGGGCAGCAGAGCGAGCCGAAAGGACGAGAAGCGCTCTCTGAGCGCGGCGAACACGTCGGAGAAGCCCGTATCGCCCGCAAAATAAATGTTGCCATGCGCGGCTTCGACCACCCATCCGCACCACAGCGTTCGATTGCGGTCAAAGGGCGTCCGCGCAGAAAAATGCTGTGCCGGAACGCAGTGGATGCGCATTTCCCGCCACGATTGCGCCTGGCCCCAGTCCAGTTCCCGCACATCGCCAAAACCGATCCGGCGCAGCTTTTTTGCCAGTCCGACCGGGCAAAAGACCGTCGGCCGATGTGCGGCTGCCAGCCGCTTCAGGGTTGGGATGTCGAAATGGTCATAGTGATTGTGACTAATCAGGAAGCAGTGAATCGGCGGCAGATCCTCAAAATGAATGCCGGGAGCACGGTGCCGCTGCGGGCCTGTGAACTGAACCGGGCTTGCGCGTCTGGACCAAACCGGATCCGTCAGGAGATTCAGACCCTCCGTCTGGAGCAGGACCGTGGAATGGTTCACCCACGTGACGCGAAGCGCGCTGCCGTCCACCCGATCGGGCGGCTTTGGGCCCGGCATGGAGTCGACCCATGGCCGCCAGGGCCCAATCTTCCGGTTCCGCATCCACTTGAGCGCTTCGAAAAAACCGTGCTCCTTAATTTCAGGATTGAAAAAGTGTCCGTCGCGAAAATGCTCCGCGACCGGTAACGGGTCAATCCGTTCAGCCAGCGCATCCCGGGATTCCGACATACATATAAGGATGCTGGCTGGCGCGGAACGGCGCAACCGGCCCCCGGCAGCTGCTCTCTAATGCCCGGGCAGCGGCCTCAGGATTTTTCTGTGCTGCGCTCGCGATTCGTCCTGCGAATCCGCTTCGATAGGCTATAGTGTTGCAGTCGCGCAAATTCCTCCGCTTTCCCCTGCAGCTCCATCACCGCACTTGTGAGGTTCATATCGTATGCGCCTGCCTGTCGCTGCTGCTTGCTTGTTCGCTATTGCCGCTTACGCCGTAGATGCGGGTCATCCCCTGCGCGGCTACACGCCCGAGGATTCGGCTGCGGAAGTCACCTGGGAGCAAAAGTTTCGCGAGCTGCCTGACCGCGATCATATCCGCGAGAACATGCGCCGTCTCTCGGCTCGCCCGCACCATGTCGGCTCGCCCTACGATAAGGACAACGCCGAGTGGCTGCTCGCGCAATTGAAGTCCTTCGGCCTCGACGCGAAGATCGAGACCTTCTCGGCTCTCTTTCCCACTCCGAAGTCGCGCAAGCTCGAGTTGCTTGGCCCCGCGCTCTTCACGGCGAAACTCCAGGAGCCTGCCGTCAGCGTGGATCCGACCTCGAGCCAGACCAGCGAGCAGCTACCCTCCTATAACGCCTATTCCCGCGACGGCGACGTCACCGCGCCTCTTGTCTACGTGAACTATGGCCGCCCCGAGGACTATGAAGTCCTCGACCGCATGGGCATCTCCGTCAAAGGCGCCATAGTGATCGCGCGCTACGGCGCGAGCTGGCGCGGTATCAAGCCGAAAGTCGCCGCCGAGCACGGAGCCGTCGGCTGCATCATCTACTCCGATCCCCGTGAAGACGGCTACTACCAGGGCGACAACTATCCCGAAGGTCCGATGCGTCCGCCGGACGGCGTGCAGCGCGGCAGCGTGATGGACATGCCGATCTATCCGGGCGATCCGCAAACGCCAGGAGTGGGCGCCGTGGAAGGCGTGAAGCTCATTCCGATCGATCAGGTCCAGACCATCACGAAGATTCCCGTTCTGCCCATCTCCTACGCGGACGCGACCCCGTTCCTGAAAGCGCTCGGCGGCGAAACAGTTCCCGAAGCATGGCGCGGCGGATTGCCGCTGACCTATCACGTTGGGCCGAGCACCGCAAAGGCGCACCTGGCCGTCAGCTTCAACTGGGATCGCAAGCCGCTCAATGACGTCGTCGCGCGCATCCCCGGCTCGAAGTTCCCCGACCAGTGGGTCATTCGCGGCAACCATCACGACGCATGGGTCAACGGCGCGGAGGATCCACTCTCCGGCGCAAGCCCTGAACTCGAAGAGGCCCGGGCTCTCGGCGAATTGCTGCAGCAGGGTTGGAAGCCATCGCGCACCATCATCTATTGCTTCTGGGATGGTGAGGAGCCAGCGCTTCTCGGATCGACAGAGTGGGCCGAATACCACGCCGACGAGCTGAAACAGCATGCCGTCGCTTACTTCAACTCCGACGGCAATGGCCGCGGCTACTTCCGCGCCGAGGGTTCGCACTCGCTGGAGAACTTCGTGAACGATGTAGCGAAGGACATTCAGGATCCTGAGACAAAAATGTCGGTGTGGAAGCGAGTCCGCCTCGTCGACATTGCCCGCGCCACGCCCCAGGCTCGCACCGAAATTCGCTCGCGTGCCGATATGCGCATTCCCGCGCTCGGGTCCGGCTCCGACTACACGGTCTTCGTCGACCACCTCGGCGTCGCCAGCGTGAACTTCGGTTACGGCGGCGAAGACGAAGGTGGGCAGTATCACTCCATCTACGACGACTTCTACTACTACACACACTTTCTCGATACCACCTTCGATTACGAACGAGCGTTGGCGCAAACGGCCGGCACCATGGTGTTGCGCATGGCCGACGCGGATATCCTACCCTTCCAGTTCTCCGATCTCGCCGATACCGTGCACCTCTACGTCACCCAGCTCAAGACCCTGGCCACCGAGAAGCGCGACGAAGCCAAGGAGCGCGATCAGGAA
>JBEKIN010000068.1:0-16176 GCA_050011735.1 Acidobacteriaceae bacterium
ACCGGCTTGCCGGCGTGGGCGATGGTCACAGGCTCTCCGCTTGCCAGAACATCCTGGATGATGCGGGACAGGTGGGTCTTGGCTTCGTGGATGTTTATGGTCGCCTCATACGACTTAGTCATATGACTTAGTCTATCATAGTTTACCCAGCCCGGATCGGATTGCCCTGCCCGCCCTCTGCGCCCGCGCCGGCTTCAACCTTCCGGACCCTCTCGTCCCGCCGTCCCGTCAGTGAACGCAGCCAATTAACATCAGGTGAGCGACTCTGATCTCAGGAGCACGATGCAGGGCGGTCCGAAAATCTTCTTATCCGCCGGAGAAGCCAGCGGCGAGCACTACGGCACGCTGGTCATCCGCGCGCTGCGCGATCTGGAGCCGGAGGCCGATTTCTTTGGGCTGGGCGGGCGGCGCATGGAGGCCCTCGGTTTCCGTCCCATCGTCCGCTCCGAAGACGTCGCGGTCATGGGAATCACCGAGGTGGTGCGTCATATGCCCCGGATCTACCGGGAATACCGGCGGCTGCGAGCCTCGATCGCCTCAGAAAAGCCCGACGGCGCCGTTCTGATCGATTTTCCCGACGTGAACCTGTCGCTGGCCCGGCGCCTGAAGCAGCAGGGCGTGCCGGTGATTTACTTTGTGAGCCCGCAGCTTTGGGCCTGGAAGAAGTACCGCATTCGCAGCGTGCAGCGCTATGTGGATCGGATGCTGACCATCTTTCCTTTCGAGGAGCGCTTCTATCACGACCACGGCGTCGAGGCGGAATTTGTCGGGCATCCCCTGGCCGAGGCAGATCCGCCTCGTATCAGCCGCCAGGATTTCGCTCGCCAGGCGGGGCTGGACGCGTCCAAAACCTGGGTCGGCCTGCTGCCGGGGAGCCGCGGGAAGGAAATCCGCCTCAACCTGCCGGAGATGGTGCGGGCGGCGGCGATGCTGGGGCAGGACTTTGAGTTTCTGGTGCCTCTTGCTCCCACGCTGACCGGGCCGCAACGGGACCATATCCGAGCGCTCCTGGCGCAGCTTGTGGCAGCCGAAGCAAACCCGCCGCGAATCGCCCTGGTGGAAGACGCCCGGGCCGTGCTGCACCACGCGCGAGCCAGCATCGTGGCCAGCGGAACCGCAACCGTGGAAGCCGCGCTGATCGGGAACCCGTTTATCGTGGTATACCGGATTTCACCGCTGAGCTATGCGGTGGCGAAGCGGGTGGTGGACGTGCCGCATGTGGCCATGGTGAATCTGATTGCCGGAAAACGCATCGTACCCGAGCTGATTCAGGGTGACTTTACGGCGGATAATGTAGTCTCACACCTCAGGCCGCTGCTCAACAACGAAGACGCGCGGGCGCGGATGCAGGCGAACCTGCGGCAAGTGGGGGAGATGCTGCGCAGCGACCAAAGCGCCGTCGGCCGCGTTGCCCGGATTACTTGCGAGATGCTGAAAACAAGATCGACGCCGGAAGAAAGACAGAGCCCCGTTCCATGATGAATTACCCACCTGACTCCCCGCTGCACAACCATCGTGCCCCGCGCATTGCTTGTTTTTGCGCAGCGATGGTTGCGGCGATATTGCTGCCGGCGCTGCCGTCAGCCGCGCAGACCGTCGCGCCCAAACAGACTCTCAACGTCACCGCCTACACCATCAACGCGGAGATTCGCCCCAGCGATCACATGCTGGATGCGACCACGCAGATCACGTTCACGCCGCTGGCCGACTTGCCGTCTGCAATTTTCGACCTGCACGGCGCGCTGCTCGTGGATAAGGTGACCGATGCGGGTGGGAAGCCCCTGAATGGCGAGCGCGGCCAAGGCGCGACCCTGGTCGTGACCCCTTCCACGCCGCTGGCCAAAGGACAGCCGGTGACCTGGACCTTTCACTACTCCGGCAAGCTGGAGAGCGACGCGGGCGGTCCCGTGGAAGGACTGAAGCTGGCCTACGTGGGCGAACCGATCAGCTACCTGCTGTACGCGGGCCGGTGGTTCCCGATGGCCGGCTATCTGACAGACCGCTTCACCGCGGAAATCCACGTGAAGGCGCCGGCGGGCTTCCGGGTGATCGGAAGCGGCAGCACCGGCAAGCCGAAGGAAGTGGCGGGCGGCGAGCAGGAGTGGGACTTCAAGTGGGATAAGCCTGGATTCCCCGGCACGATCATCGCGGGTAAATTCGACGCGCCCGTTTCGGGTGCAGCCCCCAATATTCACGTCTATACCACTCCCGCGCACAAGGCGGCGACGGCCGATTATGCCAGCACCGCACTGCGGGAATTCGCGTACTTCAGCAGCACGTTCGGGATTCCGGAATCGACCCAGCTCAACGTGGTGGAACTGCCCGACGATACGGTCCCGGTGTTCTGGGCCCCCGAAATCGCCGCGGTGGCCGGCTCTCGCATCGGCGGCCGCAACGACTTTCGCCTGCTCGCCAACACCATTGCCCACCAGTGGTGGGGCAGCGAAGTCAGCCCCTGCTCCCTGAACGACGCCTGGATCATCAACGGCATGGCGCGCTACGGAGAACTGATGTACCTGGAAGACGACGCCGGGCACTCGGCGCTGGAATCCGCGCTTCCGGATATCGCCGCCAGCGCTCTCGCCTACGACACCATCCCGCTTTCCAGCGTCGGCACGCTCGCCGCGTACTCTCCGCAGTTCCAGTCCATGACGCTCGATAAGGGGGCGCTGGTGTTCCATATGCTGCGTTGGGAAGTGGGCGACGACAGCTTTGAGAAAATCCTGCGCGCCGCTTTGTCCCAATCCAAAGACAAATGCTTGCGGACGGGCGAGTTCGAGCGCACCGCCGAGGAGCAATCGCAGCAGCAACTGATGCCCTTCTTCAGCGAGTGGCTCGACGGCACCGGCGCGCCGCAGTTCACCGACAAGTACGCCATCTACCGGCTGGGCAACAACAAAGGGTTCCGCACCATCGGCGAAGTCCAGGGCGATATGGATCTCTTCAACATGCCGGTGGATCTGCGGGTGGACACCGAAGGCAAGACGGTGGACAAGCGCATCGACGTGGTGGGCACCGACTCGCAATATGTGATCGACACCTTCGGCCGTCCCCGGCGCGTCACCATCGACCCGCAGGACTGGGTGCTGAAGAACACGCCGGATCTCGAGGTGCGGGTATCGATACTGCGCGGGCAGCAACTGGCGGCCCAGGGCGATTCAGGCGGGGCTCTGGCCGAGTATCAAAAGGCATTGAAGGCCAACCCGCAAAGTTCGCTGGCCAATTACCGGATCGGCGAGTTGCTGTTCTCCATGCGCAACTACCAGGCAGCGGTGAATGCCTATCGTGACGGCCTGAATGGCGATGACGAACCCCGATGGACAGAAGTCTGGGGCCACATCGCCGTCGGCAAGATATTCGATCTGACCGGACAGCGGGACCGTGCTATTCAGGAGTACCGCCAGGCCATCCAGACCAACGACAACACGGCGGGCGCGATGAACGAAGCGCGCCACTGGATCCAGGCGCCGTATAAGAGGCCGGATACGGATCAGTAGACTGGAATCCAGGGGAGTTCGACGTATGCGGCCTACCGTAACGATTTCTGAGTTAGTTCGGGCATGGAAGAGGAAACGCGCGATATTGCGGCTGCGCAAGCTGCGGCGTCCGCTGCCTCCGGGCTTCCTCTTCAATCGCGAAGAGGCGAATTCCCGGCAGGGCGAGTAGGCGTCTACAACCCCTTATAGCTCCCCCCATCCACCAGGATGGTTTGGCCGGTAATACTGGCTGCCGATTCCGACGCCAGCCACACGATGGTCGCGGCCACTTCCTCCGGCTTGGCCATCCGGCCGATGGGGATCTCGCGCTCCAGTTCGCTCTGCACCTGCTCAAAGGGGACATTGCGGTTCTTAGCCCGCGTTTCCAGCAGGCTGCGGGATCGGTCCGTGGATGTGAACCCCGGCCCGACGTTGTTGATCGTGACGCCGTCCCGCCCGAACTGCCCGGCGAGCGAACGCACCAGGCCCATGACTCCGGCCCGGATGGTGTTGGAGAGAACCAGCTCCGGCACCGGCTGCTTGACGGTGTAAGAGGTCAGCGTGATGATCCGGCCCCAGTGCTGCTTCTGCATGTGCGGCAATACGGCCTGGGAAAAAAGGATAGTGCTGCGCAGGTTCAGCTGCCAGGTGCGCTCCCAGTCGTCCAGCGTGGTATCGAGGAACGGCTTGGCGGGAGGACCGCCGGCATTCGGCACGCAGACGTCCACGCGTCCAAAGCGCGCGTGCGTTGACTCCACGAACGCTTGCACAGCCGAGGGATCGGCGACGTCGAACGCCTGGGTATGCGTCTCGACGCCAAAGCGGCTCCGGGCATCGGCCGCGACCTGATCGAGCTCTACCTGGCGGCGCGCGCAAAGCGCGAGGTGTGCACCCTCGGCCGCGAATGCCAGGGCAGTCGCCCTTCCGATGCCGGCGCTCGAGCCGGCCACAATGGCAACTCTGCCTTTCAATCCGGTTTCCATGCGCCCTATGATAGTCGAGGCAGCAACGGCCGGTTTGAGACGAACCAGCCTGGGGAGAGACTGAGTTGGCAGACAACCAGAACCTGCAGTACACCGGCTTTGACAAGATTCCCGTCGAACACCTGAACCCTCTTATCGACCGCCAGTTTGTTTATGGCGAGCGGGCGATGCTCGCGCGCCTGGTGCTGCGGAAAGGCGCCGTCGTCCCCGAGCACAGCCACGAGAACGAGCAGATCACCTATGTGCTCGAAGGCGCGCTGCGATTCACGATGGGCGACGGCCGCGTGATGACCGTGGGCGCCGGCCAGGTTCTGGTCATCCCTTCCAATATGCCGCATCGGGCGGAGGCGGTCGAAGACACCCTCGACCTCGACGTCTTCACCCCGCCGCGCGCCGACTGGATCGCCGGCACGGATGCCTATCTGAGGAAATAACGAGGCCGGAAGCTCCTGACCAGCAGGCGGCCACAACACGGGTCCGTCAGTTCAAAGATTGGTCTTCCGGCGGTGTCGCCAGCCTGCATCGGTTGCGTCCATCCGCCTTCGCGGCGTACAAGGCGACGTCCACATGGCGCAACACATCCTCCCGCGGAGGGTAGCCCCACTCCCGCGCAGGAAGAACGCCAATGCTGATGGTGAGGGGTATCGGTCCGCAGGCCGTCGATATCGGCGAAGCCTCGATGCTGCGGCGTAGCTGATCGGCGCGCACCATCGCCTCCTTTGCGGCGCAACCTCCCAGGATCACCAGGAACTCCTCTCCCCCCAGACGTCCCACCAGGTCGTAGGTACGGACGGCCCGCAGGAATCGTCTGGCCGTCTCGCGGAGGACCTCGTCGCCGATCGGGTGCCCGAACTGGTCGTTGATGCTCTTGAAATGATCCAGATCCGCGAGCAGCACCGCGGTTCTGCCATTCTCTCGGGTGCTGCGGGCAATTTCGCGCCCCAGCATATCCAGGATCGCCTCGCGGTTCAGCAGCGAGGTGAGCGAGTCATGGGTAGCCTTGAAGTGCAGGTTCTCCCGCGCTCGCTTCAGTTCAGCCTCGGTCTCCTTGAGGGCGGTGACATCCCGCCCGATCCCGATAATCCCGATCGTCTTGCCCTCGGCATCGCGAAACGGCACCTTGGTGGTGAGAAGCCAGCGGACCTTGCCGTCGTTCTCCCGGATGTGCTCATCCTGGCTCAACAGCGGCACGTTGGTTTGGATGACCTTCTGCTCATCCTGATAAAAGCCCGCGGCCATTTCGGTCGGAAAATAGTCGAAGTCCGTCTTGCCTCGCAGCTCCTGGCCCGAGGACGCGCCCATGACCTCCGCCGTACCCTGATTCGCCATCAGGAAGCGGCTCTGCTCATCCTTGACGTAAATCAGGTCGGGCACGCTGGCCATGACGGTGCGCAGAATCGCCAATTCGCCGGGAAAGCTCTCCCCCTGCCCGCGCAGGAGAGACCTGCGGACGGAGAGCCAGGCCAGCCGGCTCCCCACCAGGAAGATCAGCAGAAAGCAGCCAGCGGCGATCCAGCCCACCGGGCTGCTGAACAGTCGTGCGAGGGAAGCGAGCAGCTCGCCAGCCGGCCGCAACTGCGTTGCGAAGGTGAGTTGTAGCGCAGGTGTCATTGCAGTCCAGGCCTGCGTTGCGAGCTACAGCCAACTACAGACCTTCGGACAACTCCCGCCAGAACCCCAGGGTTCCGATACGTCTGCGCGGCATCTCGAACCCGTCGTTGGAGTTGGTCCGAACCGCTTCCCGCCAGACGACAGGAATTCTAAACCATCGCCTCGCGGCTCAGGGGGAGAAAGGGGACGGCCGTTTCTCCTCGCGCCCACTCGCAGGCACACAACCTCGCAGGCACGCCTGGGAAGGCGATACCGACGGAGCCAGGGGCAAACGCAATGTTCGTCCGAAGTACCGAGAGACGGCCCGGTAATTGCGAAGAACCCGACGGCTGGGGGAGCCGCCCGAAGCTGGCCTATTTCTTTGCGCTCTGAGCTGCCTTCTGCTTGGCCCAGCGCCGCCTCTGAGCGGCGGCAATGCGCGCCCGGGCGTCGGCGCTGAGAACGCGCTTTTTGCGGGGGCGGTTACCAAAGGAAGCGGGGGAGACCCGATAGCCTCCCGTGCTGGCAAGCAGAGCACGGACTTTCTCGAGGCGGCTGATTTCTTCATCCACTGCAGCAACTAGTTCTTCGCGTGTCATTTTTTCTCTCGTGTGATGGAGCCAGTAATCCAGGGAATGGATGCAACATCGCCTACCATAACAAATTGATTGGGCTGTTACAAAAAAAATTCGCCGCTGGAAACGCCGCGGCTGGTGACCTGCCGGGTAACTGTTCTGAAATGGCACATTAACTTAGAATTCGCAGGTTTTTCTCCTTCCCGTAAGCTCCCGTTCGCTCCCCCTGCAGCAAGATGAACGCGTGTTCGCCCTCGGACGTGCGTTGGTGCCGCGCCGCCTGGCATCGGTCGCGGATTGTCCTGTCGACGTGCAGGCGGGGAGAAGCGTTCCTGCAGCGGAGCCATTTCCTCCCGAGTCACTACATATTTCCATTCAACTGGGCAGGTACGAAATCCGCCTGGCCGAGACGCGGGCGGAGCGCGAGTCCGCCTGCCGCCTGCGTTTTAAAGTATTCAACATCGAGTTGGGCGAGGGCCTCGAGTCGTCTTTGCAGACCGGACTGGACCAGGACCAGTTCGACCTGTTCTGCGACCACCTGATCGTCGAGGACCGCTCGCGGCGCGAAGTCGTCGGCACTTACCGCATGCAGTCAGGCCGCGTCGCAGCACAGAAACTGGGCTACTACAGCGAGCGGGAATTCGACTTTTCGCCCTACGAATCGATTCGCAGCCAGGTCCTCGAGTTAGGACGAGCCTCGATCGCTCGTGAGCACCGCAGCAGCGAAGTGCTGACACTCCTGTGGCGAGGCATCGTGCAATATGCCCGATTTCATAACCTCCGCTACATCATCGGGTGCTCGTCGCTGAATTCACGCGATCCGCGAGAGGGAAATTCGATGTACCGGCAACTAACTCCATTTCTGGCGCCGGAGCCATTTCGTACTCGGCCTGCGCGATCCTGGGAACTGCCCGCGGAGACTGCGGACATGCGGGATGAGGTCAAGGTTCCGAAATTGCTGAAGACGTATATTGCTGTGGGAGCCAGAATCTGCGGCGCACCGGCATGGGATCGCGAATTCGGAACCATCGACTTTCTGACTCTGCTCGATCTGGCGCAGCTTTCTCCGGCAGCGAGGAACCGCTTCCTCCCCGGCGGCCAACCCTCGCTGGCGTCTTCCGAGCCAGCCTGCGCCTGCTGATCCTCCTCATCAGCCTAATTGAGGTCGCGGTTCGCTTCTCCGTTCTTCGGCTGCGTTTCGGATCCCGGCTGGAACTCTGGCAGCGCGCCCATTGGCTGCACCATGCGTGCACGATCATTCTCCGGCGCCTCGGCATGCGCCTGGAGCGCCGCGGTTCGCGCCCTGCTCAGGGCCTGGTCTGCTCCAACCACCTCAGTTACCTGGACATTCTGGTCCATGCTGCCGCCGCGCCTTGCGTCTTCGTCTCCAAGCGCGAAGTCGGCCGCTGGCCGGGTTTTGGGTTCTTCGCGCGCTGCGGTGGAACCATCTTTGTGGACCGGCAGAGCCGCTCCAGCGCGGATCAGGTCGTTCGCCAGATCGGCGCGGTCCTTGCAACCGGCGTGCCGGTTCTGCTGTTTCCCGAGGGCACGAGTACGGACGGCGCCACGGTCCTGCGCTTTCATCCCACGCTGCTCGCAGCCGCGGTGCAGCTGGGCACCGAGATCGTTCCGGCGGCGATCGGGTATCGCGCGCGTGGCGTCGCGGAGCGCGAACTGTGCTGGTTCGATGCCGCTCCTTTTGTTCCGCATCTGCTGCGCACCATGACGTACGGCAGAATCGTCGCCGAGGTGGAGTTTTACCCGGAGCGCAGTGCCTATCCGGATCGGAAGACAGCCGCGCTGGAACTGCACGATAAAGTGCAGGCGATGCGGACGCGCATGGCTCGGGAAGCCGGTGCGTGATTCGCGGGAATCATGAAACGGCCGACAGAATCTACTCCTAGCCTTCTCTCGTCGCCAGGTCGGTCAGCTGTTTCCGCCAGTCGAGCGACTCGATAAAGACCCGCGAATCGCGCCAGTGTTCGCGGACCAGAACGCGCAGCTCCAGATAAACCCGCGTTCCCAGCAGAGCCTCGATCTCGCGCCGGGCGCCGGTGCCGATCTCCTTCAGCTTGCTGCCGCCCTTGCCGATCAGGATCGCCTTCTGCCCCGCACGCTCGCAGTAAATCGCCGCCGTGATCCGCGTGAGCGGTTTCCTGCCCGGGCCGGCGCTGCCCGGCTCAGGCTCTTCGAAGCGCTCGACAACCACTGCCGAGGCGTAAGGGACTTCTTCGCCCGTCTCGGTCAGGATTCGTTCGCGGATGAGCTCCGCGACCAGGAAGCGCTCTGGCTGGTCAGTGAACTGCTCCTTCGGGAACCAGCGCTGGCCTTCCGGCAGGTATTCGGCGATCTTGTGCAGGAGCAGCTTCAGTCCGTCGCCCTTTTTGGCCGAAACCGGAATGACCTCGGCAAAGGAGTGCAGCGCGCTGAGGTCTGCGATGAGCGGCAAGAGCCTGTCCCGCGGCACCAGATCGATTTTGGTGACGACCAGGAAAACCGGGCAGTCGAGTTTGCGGATCATTTCGAAGGCGAGCGCTTCTTCGCTGGCTCGATCCAGCTTCAGCGGGGCCTCTGCGGCTTTCGATTGTCTCCGCACCGCGTCCACCACCAGCAGCACCACGTCGCGGGTCATCAGCGCCTCGTGGATTTCGTGCATCATGCTGCGGTCGAGCTGCGAGGCGGGCCGGTGAATGCCCGGCGTATCGACAAAAACAATCTGCGTGGGCGGATGTTTGCCTTTCCGTTCCGGCACTTCCACCATGCCGTGAATCCGGGTGCGCGTGGTTTGCGGTTTGGCGGTCACGATGGCGACCTTCTCGCCGATGAGCGCATTGAGCAGCGTCGACTTGCCCGCATTGGGACGCCCGATGATGGAGACGAAGCCGGATCGCATCTTCAGATAGATTAGCGAATCACGCGTCCGGCCGGGGCCAAAGCCCGGTCTATTTCGGGCGGTAACGGCCCGACTGAACAGCTTGCGGAAAAAGTCGCCGGAAGGGAGCAAAACCATCCCTCAGCGGCTGAAGCCGGATTCATTTTGCTGCTGTTACGGCACGGCTGAAGGCCGTGCCCCTTCAAAACGTTCGCAGGGGCTGAAGCCCGATCCCCTTGTCGGTCGCGAAAAAAATGTTGCAAAGAAACTGGTTTCAAGCGGTTTCAGGGAGCGATTTGCCAGGAAGCGCCGGGTGTGCCTGGACTTCCGGTGCTCGCAATCGTCGCCCCGTTCATGAGCCAGACGTAAACCTGCTCCGTGGTGCTGTTGCGCCAGAGGATGCCGGCTCGACCGCTGCCATCGTAGTCGCCCACGCCCTCAATGTTCCATCCCGAGGAGACGCTGCCGGGGCTTCCGGTGCTCGCAGTCGTCGTGCCGTTGATGAACCAGATGTAGACTTGGCCGGTGGTGCTGTTGCTCCACAAGATGTCACTCTTGCCATCGCCATTGAAATCGCCAATGCCAGCAATGCTCCAGGGCGAGGAGACGGAGCCGAGGCTCCCGCTGCTGGTCAGGGTGGCCCCGTTCATGAGCCAGATGTAGAGCTGACCCGTCGAGCTGTTGCGCCACAGGATGTCGGCTTTGCCATCGCCGTTGAAATCGCCGATGCCGGCAATGCTCCACCCACCGGAGATGTAGCTGACGCTGCCGCCGCCCGACATTGTGGTCCCATTCATGAGCCAGAGGTAGACCTGTCCGGTGGTGCTGTTCCACCACAGGATGTCGGCTTTGCCGTCACCGTTGAAATCGCCAACGCCCGCAATGCTCCAGTCCGAGGAGACATAGCCGAGGCTGCCGCTGCTGGTCAATGCGGTACCGTTCATCAGCCAGATGTAGACCTCTCCGGTGGTGCTGTTCCGCCACAGAATGTCGGCGTAGCCGTCGCCGTTGAAGTCACCAACGCTCTGAATGACCCAGTCCGAGGTGGGGGCGCCCGGGCTCCCGGTGCTGGTGAGCGCGGTGCCGTTCATCAGCCACTCAAAGACCTGCTGGGTGCTGGTGTCGCGGTACAAAATGTCACTCTTGCAGTCACCGTTGAAGTCACTCACTGCGGCAAACGACTCCGGATTGGGATTGGGATTCGGGTTCGCCGTCGAGCAGGATCCGATGGCCTGAACCGCCGTGACGGAAGCCGTGCCGATGTTGCTGTAATAGGTGAGGCCGCTGGCGGCGTCAGGAGAGTAAGTGGCGGTGAGGGTGTTGCTGCCTACGGCCAGACTTCCGGCCGGGATGGTGATGTTGGCTGAGCCGCCGCTCAGGGTTGCGATGGAGGAACCATAACCTCCGCTGTTCAGCACCACCGTGCCGGTGGGGGTCGGGTTGCCGCTGCCGCCAGCTACCGTGACAAACACCTGGTCAGGCTGGGCGGTCGTGATGGTCGAAGAGGCCGGCTGCACGGTCACCGTCGGCGCGGTGATGACGCTGAGAGCGTACGTTTCGCTCGTGCTCGCGAGGAACTCTGGAGTTCCGCTAAAAGTGGCCGTCAGCGGATGCACGCCCGCCGTCGAGAACGTGGCGTCGCAGCCCGCTATTCCGTTGGTGGGATTGATCTCCGCTGACCCACAACCGGAGATGGTGTTCCCGTTGTCGGCGAAGGAAACGGTCCCTCCATTGACCAGATTGTCGCCTGTAAAAACCACTGCTATGAGCAGGACCTCCTGGCCCGGCGTCGTCTGGTTGTTGTTGGCAGTCGTCCCGAGCGAAGTCTGCGTGGAGAGAACCGCTGCACCCGCGGGCGCCGGCAGCAGGAGGCACGCAGGAATCAACAGCAGAGATGCGAAGCGCATCGGCATCGAGTTGAGGGCTGTGAAAATTTGCGGACCAGACGGTTTCATGGGGCCTTTCTGCGCTGCTGGAAATGGCACGAAAAAAAGCCGCTTCGCCGGGGATAGGCCTGAGGAGGATCAGCCTATCGTTCTCCAAACCTGGCCCGGGCAATACAAGCGGGTGGAACAGCTGCAAGAGCGAACCAACGGAAAAGTGAGGCTCCCAGGAGCGAGAGACGGAAACGGGGAACAGGGCGATGCAAAGCGGTTGCCGAGAGCGATCTGCAACCGGGCGGTGGGGAAGAGTGGAGCGAATTTAATACCAGGGAGGTGGGTTCGTCAATGGACAGGAGGGGACGTTTTTCAGAGGCAGACCGATGCTGGGTCGATGCAGCGGCTAGCTGGCCTGGGCAAGGCGGGAAACGCGCAGGCGGTTCACGCGCCGATCGGTGGATGCCAAGATTTCGAAGCGCAGGCCGTAGCCTTCGACGACTTCGCCGGATTGCGGAATGCGGCCGGCGGTTTCGCTCACCAGGCCGCCCACGCTGGTGGCTTCGAGGTCCTCGGGTAATTCGACGCCGCCGAGCATCTCCTCGACGCGCGCGATTTCGAGGTTGCCGGGAACCACCCATGTTCCGCCCGGTTCTTTGATCACCGAGGTGTTGTCCTCGGCTTCGTGCTCGTCGCGGATGGCGCCGACCAGCTCTTCGAGCAGGTCTTCAATGGTGACGAGGCCGGCGACTCCGCCGTATTCGTCGATGACGATGCGCATGTGCTGTTTTTCGCGCTGCATCTCGCGGAGCAGCTCGTTGACCTTTTTGGTTTCGGGAACGAAGGCGGCAGGGCGCTGGATAGCGGCAACCGTGCGGGAGCGCGCATCGGTGTCGGAAATTTGCAGCAGGTCGTGGGCGAAGGCGATTCCGGTCACGTTGTCGAGGGTTTCGTTGTAGACGGGCACGCGGGACAAGGGGCGGGCGCGGATCATCTCCAGAAACTGCTCGAGGGTGATGGCGCCGGGAACTGCGAACATGGCCGGGCGCGGCGTCATGACTTCGCGGACGACTTTATCGCCGAATTCGACGGCGGAACGCACCAGCTCGCGATCGCTTTCCTCGATGATGCCTTCTTCCTCGCCGGCCTCGATCAGCGCCTCGACGGCCTCGGCTGCAGCCGTATCTCCATGCGCGCCGGCTGGCCGTTCGGCGAGCGCCGCGATAGACAGGAGAAACTGCACGAACAGCGTGATGGGCAGGATCAGCCACAGCAGCAGGAGCAAAAACCAGCGCCAGCGGACGATCCACGCTCCGCGGGTGCGCGCGAAAAAGACGTAGGGAAGCAGCCGGTTGAACAGGATGATGACGAGGACGATGCCCAGCACGACCTGGGCGATCTCCTGCCAGGTGGCGCGGTCGCCGACCCGGGCGCGCTCGAAGAGCAGCATGCCGAAGATCAGCGTGAGGCAGGCCAGCGACAGATGCATCAGGATCGCCGCGGAGAGCGCGATGTCGTCGCGTTTCAACCCCAGACGCGGTTCGACCCGCTGTTCCCAGAGGTCGATGTTCTCCTGGAACTCGCGCGCGAGGAATTTGCCCATCTCCGCGTAGAGGCGATCGATGTAGGAAACGAGGGTGAGCACGACGAGCAGCAACGCGATGGAGACGGCCGAGGCGATGCTCATGGCTTGCGGCTCCCGCGGGCTTTTTTCGGGGCTGGTTTCGTGCTGCGTTCGATGAGGCCCTGGGTCAAACCAAAGAGCCTGCGCAGGGTGGCTTCTTTGCGGGCCATTCTTCCGGCGTCGGTTTGGTGATCGTAGCCGCCGAGGTGCAGGAGGCCGTGGAGTACCAGGATTTGCAGCTCGGTTGGGAGCGGATGGTCGAATTCCTCGGCCTGGCGGGCGGCGGTCTCGACGGAAATGGCAATATCGCCGGCCAGGCGCCGGTGGCCGTTGGTCGATTCCGCAGGCGGGAAGGAGAGGACATCGGTCGGGCGATCTTTGCGGCGAAACTCGCGGTTGAGCCCGCGGATGTGCTGGTCGCTGGTGAGCAGGACGGAGACGTCTCCATTGAGGCCGGCAGCCTTGGCGGCCTCGCTGACAAACGCGGCGAGCGTCCTTTGCCGCAGGGCGCGGCCGAATCTGACTTGTATCGTGGGGTCGATGACGATCATGGTCGAGTGCGGCCGGGCCTGAAGAGGGGCTGGCGCACGGAAACACCGCGGGAGGGTGGTTTCCACCCTCCCAGGTTTGATGGTACCTCTTATTCGGTTTCCGGCTCCAGGGGAGCTCGGACAAAGCCGAATCACCCCCTCAGGGGCTGAAGCCCACTTCACTTTCGAGGCTTTTACGGCACGGCTGAAGCCGTGCCCCTTCAAAACGGCAGCAGGGGCTGAAGCCCGAACCCTTTTTGCGGCGGTTACGGCACGACCAAAGGTCGTGCCCTGATACAAAACCAAGATTTTTCCGCAAGCTGTGAAGCCGTGCCCCTTCAAAACGCTGACTTCATCAGACATTCCCCAGGGCGGGCGGCGCGGGCGGTTATTGGGGCTGCGAAAACCGGACTTCGTCATCGTCGTCGCCGATGGCGAGGGGCAACTCCGGCTGGGTGCGGCCGAATCCCTCATACGCGCGAATGATGCGCTGGACGAGCTGGTGGCGGACCACGTCTCCATCCTCGAAGCGGATGAAGCGGATGCCGTCGACGCCTTCGAGGATGTTCATGGCCTCGACGAGGCCGGATTTGCGCGGGTTGGGCAGATCGATCTGGGTGATGTCGCCGGTGATGACGGCTTTGGCGTTGTTGCCCATGCGGGTGAGGAACATCTTCATCTGCTCGCTGGTGGTGTTCTGCGCCTCGTCCATGATGATGAAGCAGTCGTTGAGGGTGCGCCCGCGCATGAAGGCCAGCGGGGCGACTTCGATGACGTTGCGCTCGAGCATCTTGTCCACGCGCTCGGGCTCGAGGAGGTCGTAGAGCGCGTCGTAGAGCGGGCGGAGATAGGGGTCGACCTTTTCCTGGAGAGTGCCGGGCAGGAAGCCGAGGCGCTCGCCGGCTTCGACCGCGGGGCGCACCAGCACGATGCGGCTGATCTTTTTGGCGAGCAGCGCGGCGGCGGCCATGGCGACCGCGAGATAGGTTTTGCCGGTGCCCGCGGGGCCGATGCCGAAGACCATGTCCGCCTGCTCGATGGCTTCGACGTAATGGCGCTGGTTGAGCGAACGCGGCTGGACCATGCGCTTGATGCCGGCAGAGCGCTGCTTGCCGCTTTCGGCCAGGGTGCGCAGCGAGACGGACGGATCGGCGGTGACGAGGCGGAGCATGCCGTTCAGCTCGCCGTTTTGGAGCAGAATTCCCTGGCGGCGCAGCGCTTCGTAGTCCTGGAAAATGCGCTCGACGCGCACAATGGCGTCCTCGGAGCCCTCGACCATGACGGCATCGGATATCAGATCGATGCGCGCATGGAGAGCGTCCTCCATCAGTCTCAGATTTTCGTCGCGGGTCCCGAACAGGGGCTCAAGATTGGGAGTGATCTCGAGATGTTTTCTCATCAGGCGAGGAAAAGACCTCCGAACGCGGCTCGGCGCACGCCACGCTGGTGAAATTGAAATGTGAGAGGGAGCGCCGACGTCCGCAACCGATTTCGCTCCACGCTGATTGGATGCTTCAGGCGGGGCGAACGGACCGGGTTGGCAGTCGGCAACAAATGAGTTGAAGTTGGGGCCAGAGTAGCCCGTGAGGATTCGGCAGTCAATGCCTAAACAGTGAATATTTTTGGATTTCGAGCCGAAGTGGTACAGGCCCATTTTGGTTCGATGCGCCCTTTTAACGAGCCGCGACTGCCGGCGCTGATTTGGCGGCAAGATGCTCATTCAGCACGTTTAGGAACTTCGCCAGCCACTCGGGATGCGCGGGCCAGGCGGGGGCCGTGACCAGGTTGCGATCTATTACCGCGGCGGTCATCTCGACCGGCGCGAAGGTGCCTCCGGCGAGCTCCACTTCCGGCGCGCAGGCCGGGTAGGCGCTGACCCTTCTGCCCTTCAGAACTCCGGCGGCGGCCAGGAGCTGAGCGGCGTGGCAAATGGCCGCGATGGGCTTCAGTTCCTTTGCGAAATGCCGGATGATTGCCAGCACCTTTTCGTCGAGTCGGAGGTATTCCGGCGCGCGGCCTCCGGGGAGGACCAGACCGTCGTAGTCTTCCGGGCGAATCTCCGCGAAGGTCGCGTTCAGAGTGAAATTGTGCCCGCGCTTTTCTGAATAAGTCTGGTCGCCCTCGAAATCGTGGATCGCCGTGCGCACGGACTGGCCTGCCTTTTTTCCTGGGCAAACGGCATCGACGGTGTGTCCGACCATCTGCAGCGCCTGGAACGGCACCATCGTCTCGTAGTCCTCGGCGTAGTCGCCGACAATCATCAGCAGTTTTGCGTGGCTCATGGGTTTCCTCCCCGACATCGTTTCTGACGGAGCATGGTAGCGCGCCGATCGAGATTTGTCCCTTCGGTCCGCGGAACTCTCTAAGGAAGTCCTGATAAAGCAGTCGAACCATCCCTCCAGGGCTGAAGCCCAATTCATTTGCGGGCTTTTGCGGCACCCATTCGACTCGCCAGCTTCGCTGACCCGCGCAAGGCAGGCTATGGAAGCCGTGCGCTGGTGTTTGCCGCCCGGTTGCCAAAGCGAGGGCGTGTGGAGGAGTGCCGTTTTGGTTCCAGAGACAGTACTTAGGAGTTGAAGTCCGGAATCCGATTGTAGCGGCAGCGCGCGTCAGGAGCTTAAGCTTCTTGCTGTGGGGTGAACCTGGCCG
>JBEKIN010000069.1:0-16070 GCA_050011735.1 Acidobacteriaceae bacterium
GGCATCGCGCGCCGCCTCATCGACTCGCTCAATCCCGGTATCCGGCAGATCGGCTCCGTCTGGCTACCCTTTCCGCATCTCCTCATGATGCCCTTCGCCGCGCGCATGGCCTGGTGGCAGAACGGCATTGCCGGCGCCATTCCGTCGATGGCCTGCTACATCCTCAGTGTCGCCGGTCTGTGGCGTCTTTCCCGCTATTGGCTGCGACCCGCGGGCGCGGTGGTCGCCACGCTGTTCTTCGCTCTCAATCCCGGCCTGCTCTACATGCAGACCACGGCCATGAACGAGCCCGTATTCCTGTGCCAGATGATCTGGTCGGCGCTCTTCCTCATGGCGTATCTGCGCGGGCTGGGGGAAGGGAACCAGCGCCTCGCCGGACGCGCTATCGTCGCCTGCGGCTTCGTCCTCGTCACCGCCATCTGCACGCGCTACGACGGCTGGATCTTCGCCTTCATTGTGTGGCTCATTGCAGTACGCGCCCTCTGGAGATCGCGCGCCTGGAAGTCGCCCGCCGGTGGCGCTTTCGTCCTCTTCACGGCGATGCTCATCACCGCGCCGCTGTTGTGGTTCGCCTGGAACGCGCGCCAATACGGCGACTGGCTCGACTTCATGCGCGGCCCGTACTCGGCCAAAGCCATCGATGCCCGCACCTCCACGCCTGGCGCGCCACATTATCCTGGCTGGCATAGCCTCCGCGTCGCGGCGCTGTATTACATCAAATCCGCGGAAATGGGAGCAGTCCCAGTCTGGTGGGGGAATCGGCTGCTGTTCCTTACCATCGCCGGCTCCATCGCCGCTCTCGTGAAGTGGCGAAAGCGGTGTCTCGGGCCGTTGTTCCTGTTCTGGATGCCGCTGCCGTTCTACGCATATTCCGTCGCCTGGGGATCGGTTCCCATCTTCATCCCGCTGTGGTGGCCCCACTCCTGGTACAACACCCGCTATGGCATGGAAATGCTGCCCATCTTCGGTCTCTCCCTGGGCTTTCTCGTCGCATGGCTGATGGGTCTGGTGGAAAAGCGCTGGCCGCGGCCAGCGCAGCTCATCCTGCTCGCTTCCATGGTGCTGATCCTGGTCGATTGCTCGCTCCTGGTGCGCTCCACGCCCCTGGTCCTGCGAGAAGCCATCGAAAACTCCCGCACCCGCATTCCCTTTGAGGCGGCCTACGCGCGCGCCCTCGAGCAACTCCCCTCCCAGGGGCAAATCCTGGTCTGGACCTCCGACCACATCGGCGCATTCGAGCGCGCGGGCATCCCGCTGCGACGCACCATCAACGAGTCGGACTACTACCAGTGGAAGCCTGCGCTCGAGCATCCAGCGCGGTCGGCGGCCTTCGTCATTACCTCTGACCACGATGCCGTGGCGCAGGCGGTCGAAGCGCATCCTCTGGGGCTCACGCTGTTCAACATTGTGTGCTCCACTGATCAACCGTGTGTGCGTTTTTACCGTTCAAACCTGTCCCCGCCCGGTGATAGGATCAGCGGCAAGTGATCCTCGCAACCGATACCAACGGCCACATGCTGGCCTTCAGTCAAATCGAGCAATTACTGCTCACCGGCGGCGCGGTCGGCCGCCTGCTGCTGGCCGCCGCGCTGGGTTGCGCCGTCGGCATCGATCGCGAATATCACCACCGCCCCGCGGGCGTCCGCACCAACGTGCTCATCTGTTTCGGCGCCGCCATGTTCACGTTTCTTTCCGTCATCATCGCCGGCGAGGGCAGCACCAATCGCGGTCAGATCGCCTCGAACATCGTGCAGGGCATCGGCTTCCTCGGCGCGGGTCTCATCCTCCACAATCGCGATCGCGTCAGCGGCCTCACCAGCGCCGCCACGGTCTGGGCGGTCGCGTCCATCGGCATGGCCTGCGGCGCCGGGCTCTATTTTCCCGCGATCTTCGCCACTGTCGTGGTGCTGGTTGTCCTGGAAATGATTCGACTGCTTGAATACCGCGCCAATCTGAAGCTCTACTCCGTGACCTACGAAGTGCGCGGCGGCGATGCGGAGAAAATGACCGTCGCCATCCTGAACGTTATGGATAGGGAGAATCGCCGCCTCGATACTCTCGACAATCAACCGGTAGGCGGTATCCAGCGGCTGTCGTTTGACGTCTCCGCCAATCGCCGCCTGCATCGGCGGCTGCTCAGCGAACTGAAAGCCAAGCCGGTCATCGACGAAGTGTACTGGTTTCGCGATCCGGAGGACGAATGATGCGCTTCGCGAAAGCGCACGCCTGCGGCAACGACTTCCTCATCGTCGAAGGGGCCTGCGATCCCGAGCTGGCGAAGAAACTTTGCGAGCGCCATACCGGCATCGGTGCCGATGGTGTGGAGTTCTTCGAGCCCACCGGCGCGCGCATGGGCCGCGTTCGTCTGGCGAATGCCGACGGGTCCATCGCGGAGATTTCCGGCAACGGAACGCGCTGCGTCGCCGCGTGGTTGGCCCATCGGCAGACCTCCGCTCCGGGCGAGGTCATCACGCTGGAGACCGATGCTGGCCCTCGCGCCTGCATCATCGTCAGCGCGAACGAGGGAGATTTTCAAATCGCTGCCGGCATGGGAGTACCGCAGGTCGCTCAGGCCCAGGTAACGCTGGGGGATAAAACGCTCGTCCACGGTGTCGAGGTTTCCATGGGCAATCCGCATTTCGTCCTCGTGGTGCACGATGAGAACTTTCGCGCCCACAGTCGCGGCTGGCAGGAACTGGGCCGCGAGATTTGTTTTCACAAGCAGTTTCCCCGGCAGATCAACGTCATTTTCGTGCGTATGGTCCGCGCTGATGACGTGGAGATTCGGATCTTCGAGCGCGGCGTCGGGCCCACCACCTCTTCCGGGACCGGAACCTGCGCCGCCGCGGCCGCTGTCATTGCGTATTGCGGCGGCAAGTCTCCGCTCACGGTACACGCGCCCGGCGGCTCGCAGCGCGTGGAGTGGGCCGGCATCGGCGCGGAGATGACCCTGACCGGACCGGCCGCATTGATCGCAGAAGGCGAGGCCCTCCTTGGCTGACACGATTCTGAAACCGCTTCCTGCGTGGCCGGGCGCGCGCATCGCCGTTGTTTCGCCCGCCAGCAATGCCCGCACCGACCGCATTACCCGCGGCCTCGAGGTGCTGTGGTCGCTCGGATACGATGCCGTCGCGTCCAGGCATGCCCTCGGCAAACATCCACCGTATTTTTCCGGCACGCCCCAGGAGCGCCTGGACGATCTGCACACTGCCTTCGCTGATCCCGAAACCCGGGCCATTATTTGTACCCGTGGCGGTTACGGATCCAACTACCTGCTCGAGGGTCTGGATCTGAACTTGATCCGCAAGCATCCCAAGCCGTTCTTCGCCTACAGCGATATGACCGCCCTGCAGACCTGGCTCCTCGATCAGATCGGCCTCGTCTCGTTTCACGGACCCATGGTCGCCGCGGACTTCTCTGTTCCCGAGGGCGTTCACGTCGACAGCTTTCGCAAGGCAATCACGACAGGCCTGGTCAACGCTGGAGCCGATCAGGGAATGCGCATTCTGCGCCCCGGCCGCGCCATCGGGCCAATCTATGGCGGCTGCCTCAGCATCCTCACCGCATCCCTGGGCACCCGATTCGCGCCACAAACCGAAGGCAAGCTGCTCTTCCTCGAAGACGTCGGCACCAAGCCCTACCAGATCGATCGCATGCTGCGGCAGATGATCATGGCCGGGAAGTTCGAGGGCGTGCGCGGCTTCATCTTCGGCGAAATGCTCAATTGCGGTTCGCGCGGCGCGGACCCGCTTCTGCTGCAGCAGGTGATTGTGAGCCTGCTCGAACCGTTCAACGTCCCCATCGCTATCGGCCTCCGCTCCGGCCACGTCTCGGGCGGCAACGTCACCCTCCCGCTGGGTGTCGAGGTCGAGCTCAACCTCGAAAGCGATCAGCCGCTGTTACGTTATCTCGAGCCAGCCGTCGCCACCCCGAAACATGCAAGCTAGGAAACACATCCATCTCATCGGAATCTGCGGCACCGCGATGGCTTCTCTCGCCGGATTGCTGCAGCTCAAAGGGCATCGCATAACGGGGTCGGATCAGGCTGCCTATCCGCCCATGTCGAACCTCCTGCGCGATCTGGGCATTCCCATCGCCGAGCCGTTCTCGGAATCGAATCTCGAACCTCCGCCCGATCTGATCATCGTCGGCAACGCCCTGTCGCGCGGTAACGTCGAAGTGGAAGCCATGCTTGACCGGCGCATTCCATTCACTTCGCTGGCCCGCATCATTCACGAGGAGTTCATTGCCGGTCATGAATCGCTGGTGGTCGCCGGAACTCACGGCAAAACCACAACCACCAGCATGCTGGCCTGGATTTATGAAGTTGCCGCGCGCAACCGACCGGAGCTGGCGCCGTCGTTTCTCATCGGAGGCGTCGCCGAGAACTTCGGCACCAGCTTCCATCTGCGCCAGGAGCGGCCCTTCATCATCGAAGGCGACGAGTACGACACGGCCTTCTTCGACAAGGGACCGAAGTTCATGCACTATTTCCCCGACGCGCTGATCCTGACGCACGTCGAATTCGATCACGCCGACATTTACGCCGATCTGGCCGCGGTAAAGACAGCTTTCAAGCGGCTGGTGAATCTGGTTCCGGGCCGTGGGCGGATCGTCGCCTTCGACGGATCCGAGAACGTCTCCGAATGTGTCAGTCGCGCCCTGTGTGCCGTCGAGCGTTACGGATTCGAGCCGAACTCCGCCTGGCGTCTGACTGATCTGCGCTTCGAGAACGGGATCAGCCGCTGGCGCGTGGCGCGCGCAGGAGAAGTGTTCGCTGAGCTTTCACTACCAATGGCCGGCGAGCACAATGCCTTGAACGCGACCGCCGCGGCGGCGCTGGCCGCGGGACAGGGAATTCCGCCCGAGCCGATTGCCGAAGCCCTGGCCACGTTTCGCAGCGTGCGACGGCGCCTCGAAGTGCGCGCGGAAATCGACGGCATCATCATCATCGACGATTTCGCCCATCACCCCACCGCGATCCGCGAAACGTTGCGCGCTCTGCGGTCCGCTTATCCTGGCCGCTTGCTTTGGGCGGTCCTCGAGCCCCGCTCCAACACGCTGCGCCGCAACATTTTCGAGCGCGAGTTGGTGGACAGTCTTTCACTGGCCGACTGCATCGTCCTCGCAAGCGTCTTTCACTCCGAACAAATCCCGGCCCCCGATCGCCTGCATCCTGAAAATGTGATCTCGGCCCTGCAAGAAGCGGGAAAAGACGCCGTGCTCCTTCAAAATGCCGACGCCATTGTTACAAATCTCACTCCGCGGCTCGCGCCGGGCGATGTGGTGGCAATCCTTTCCAACGGCGGCTTCGATGGCATCTATGAAAAGCTGCCCGCTGCGCTGGAACGGCGCAGCCACCCGAGCTGATCCATGCTTGCCGCCATCGTTCTCTTCACGACGTGGATCATCCTCGGCATTCCCGTCGCCATCGTCACTTGCCTGTGGGTGCTCGTCAGGCATGACGTGCTTCCGCTCTACCGCCGCTCGATGTGGGTGGTTCGCACCGGGCTGCGCTTCGCGGGTATTCGCGTAGAAGCTGTCTGGGAGCTGCCGCTCGACCTGTCTCAGCACTACCTCTTCCTTTCGAATCACGTCTCGAATCTCGACCCGCCGATTCTTCTCCCGCTGTTGCCGGAGCGCAGCTCCGCTTTCCTCAAGCGTTCGCTGATGAAAATTCCCATCCTCGGCTGGGGCATGAAGGTGGCCGACTTCATCCCGGTGGATCGCGATGGCCGCGTGGAGAGCGCGATCGAAAGTATGGAGTTCGCCACGCGCGTCCTCGCATCGGGCGTTCATGTGCTCTCGTTCGCTGAGGGTACGCGCTCCAGCGACGGCCGCCTTCAACCCTTCAAGAAAGGGGCATTCTTCCTGGCGATGCACTCCGGCGCACCGGTGGTGCCGGTGTCCATTTCGGGCACTGAGAAGATGATGAAGCGGGGCAGCCTGAGAATCTATCCCGGAACCGCGCGTGTGGTCTTTCACGCGCCCATCCGCCCGCACGACTATTCGAGCAAAGAAGATCTGATGGACGCGGTGCGCGTGGCCATCGCCTCGGGATTACCGGAGTGGATGCGAGACTGACTTACTTCACCACCGCGTTATAGCCGCCGGCGAGCAGCTTCGCGCGCATGGCACTGGCATCGGCCCGCGAGGTGAACGGCCCCAGCTGGATGTGCAGCAGCTGATCCTGGGGTTCGTGCCGCACCACCGCGGTGTACCCATGCTTCTTGAGAGCATCCACCAGAATGTCGGCGTCCTGCTCAATCCGCACCGCCGCGACCTGCACCATAAAACTGGTTGGCGCAGTTGCCGCGGCGGGCTGCAGCGCCGGCGCGGGCGTCAGCGCCGGTGGAGTCACGGAAGCCCTGGGAGCGGCCGCCGGAGCCGTAACCGGCGTCCGTGCCGGCGAGCTCGCCATGGGCGGGGGCGTACTCGCATGAGGTTGCGTCTGCGTACTTACAGGTTGCGGAGCAAGCGTGTTATCCATCGATCCGCCACCCCCAGTCCCCTGATCCGTATCGGCAGGAGACGTCTCGACCGGCGTCAGCGTTTGTTCCGGCGACGGTTTGGGAACGCGGCTGTCGCCCGTCGAGGCCGTCGTGTCCGTTAACGGCTGCGCGGCGGCGCGCGAACCGCCGGCGCGTCCCACCGAGTAGCCGAGTCCAAAGAACACGGAGCAGATCAGCACCAGGCCAAAGAAAATGCCCAGCAGGGAACGCGTTCCCAGGGCAATCTCGGTGTCGTTGCCGGTGCCGGCAGTCCGGCCCAGCGGCGCGGACCGCCGTTCGGTTTTGCTGGCTTCTTGCTCTTGTTCAGTGTCGAACAGGAATGACATAGGGGGAGCCTCTGTCGGTTGAGAACCCGTTATTTCGTTTCAGGTGGCGGCGTTTTGGAGCCGAATCCGTGCCCCAGCAACGAAATCAGTTCCATCGGCAGCGGAAACACGATCGTCGTATTCTTCTCCACCCCGATATCCGTAAGCGTCTGCAAATATTTCAGCTGCAGCGTGACCGGCTGTTGCGCCAGCAGATTGGCCGCCTCGAGCAACTTCTGCGCTGCCATCAACTCGCCTTCCGCATTGATGATTTTTGACCGCTTCTCGCGCTCCGCCTCCGCCTGCCGGGCCATGGCGCGCTGCATGCTATCCGGCAGATCCACCTGCTTCACTTCCACGCTGACCACCTTCACTCCCCACGGCTCGGTCCGCTGGTCGATGATCGTCTGGATCCGCTGGTTCAGCGCGTCGCGATGCGAGAGCAGCCCGTCCAGTTCCACTTCGCCCAGCACCGAGCGCAGCGTGGTCTGCGCGAACTGCGAAGTCTGGTAAACATAGTTCGAAACTTCGATGACCGCCTTGGCCGGATCGAGCACCCGCATCGTGATCACGGCGTTCACCTTGGTCGTCACGTTGTCGCGGGTGATGACGTCCTGCGGAGGGACCTCCATCACTTCCTGGCGCAGAGAAACGCGCACCATCTGATCCACTGGCCGAAAAACGAGGATGATTCCCGGTCCTTTGGGCTGAGGCAGCGCGCGGCCCAGGCGAAAAATCACGCCCCGCTCGTACTCACGCAAAATCTTGATGGAATTCAACAGGTAAAGAACAATGATGGCGATAACAATAAGAACAGGAATGCTCAACATAGCGGGGTACCTTACGCCCGGCTGAAATTTTATCGCACTCAGTGCCGCCTGGGCCGCATAAAATCAGGCCGGAACACTCTGTTGTACCCGCTCCACCCGCAACTTCAGCCCGTCCACAGCGCGCACGCGGACGCTCTCCCCCGGCGCAACCGGGGAATCCGCCTCCGCCAGCCACAGCTCGCCATGCACGATGATCTGCCCCCGTGGAGCCAGCTCCTGCTGCGCCACCCCCACCGCGCCCACCAGCGCCTCCGGGCCGATCTGCACCTTGTTGTGTCGCGCAATCAGGGCGATGCGCACCAGGAACGTCGTGATCAACCCGAACGCCAAACCCGTCGCGATCGCCGTGGCCAGCTGCACCCGCATCTCCGGAATCGGTCCCGCCACCAGCGTCAGCGTCCCCAGCACCAGCGCAATCGTCCCCGCCGCCGCCAGAATCCCGTGGCTGGGAAACTTCGCCTCCAGCACCATCAGAATGATGGCCCCGACAATCAGCGCCAGCGAGGTGTACCGCACCGGCAGCAGATTCAGCGAGAACAGCGCCAGCAGCACCAGCAGCGTCCCCAGCGCCCCGGGAACAATCGTGCCCGGCGTGTTGAACTCCATATAGACCAGCATCGCTCCGGCCAACAGGATCAGCACCGCGAGATTCGGATCCATCAGCCGATCCATGATCTCCTCGCGCAGGGTTGGATTGACGGCGACCAGCGCAGCGCCGCGCGTGTGCAGCGTCTGGCTGGTCCCGTTGAAGCGCTTCACCGTGCGTCCGTCGATCGTATCCAGCAGCGTGCGCTCATCCGGGGCCACCACGTCGATCAGATGAAGCTGCTGCGCCTCCTGGTCCGTGTACGATTTCGAATTCTGCACTGCATCCTGGGCCGCGTCCACGTTGCGCCCACGCATCGACACATACGACCGCAGAAACGCCAGCGTGTCGTTAAGGATCTTCTGCTTCATGATGTCGTCGATCTTGCCCAGCTCGACCACCGGATGCGCCGCTCCCGCGTTTGTCCCCGGCGCCATCGCCGCGATGTCCGCCGCTTCCATCAGAAAGAAGCCCGCCGACCCAGCTCGCGACCCGGCCGGAGCCACATAGAAGATCACCGGCGATGGCGAGGACAGAATGTCGCCCACCATCGTGCGTGTCGAATCCAGCAGCCCTCCCGGCGTATTCAGCTCCACCATCACCGCCTGCGCGTGCAGTTCGGCGGCTCGGTCGATCCCGCGCTTCAGATAATCGGCGCTGATCGGCTGAATCGTATCGTCAAGATGCAGAATTACCACCTGCTCGCTCTGCGCCGCTACCCGTACCGTGCACGGCCCCAGCAGGCACAAGAGGAACAGCAGAATCAGCACCAGCAGGAAAAGAGGCCCGTGGTGGTGCTCGTGCCTTGCATCGTGCGCCACTGCTCTCATGGCATCCTCCGCCTGACTATTTGCCCGCTTTGGCTCGCGGTTGGCCCGCTTTTCGCTGGCCGTTCGCTCGCTTCTCGCTGCTCATGGCGTTGTCTGACCTCGCCGTTCCAGTGCCAGCTTCATGCCTCGGGCGTTGGCATTCGCCGGATCGATCCGGAGCGCGTCGCCCACGTCGTTCGCGGCCGCGCTCAGCTGGTTGGCCTGCAAGTCGAGCCGCGCCAGCACCAGATAGGCCGGCACGTTAGCCGTTAGCTGGATCGAAGCATGCGCCTCCTGGCGAGCCGCATCCGTATCGCCGTCGCGCTCCCATACCGCGGCCAGCCCCGCGTGGGCCAGCGCTGACGCGCGATCGGCTTCCAGAGCCTCACGATACTCCCGTTCCGCCTCCAGTACCAGCCCCCGCTGGAAGAACTGATCGCCGTCCCGGATCAGCTCCGCCGCCCGCTGAGCTGGTTTCAAGGAGGCCAGGCGCATCTGTTCCACCTGCTCCATTTCAAAAGCCGCCTGCCGGAAACCCGCTTCGCTGTAACCCCGTTTGACGCGCTCCAGCGGTCCCTGCGTATCGGTGATCGCGTGTCCGGGATCGGGGTTCGGAGCTTGCGCTCCGGGATTCTTCAGTTGCTCGGCAAAGGACTGCGCCTCCGTATCCTCGGGACGCAGCTCGAGCACTGCATCCAACTCCTTCCCGGCCTCCTCGGCATCTTTGCGATGCGCCAGTGCCACCGCCAGATTGAAGTGGTAGTCCGGATCGCGCGGATCGGCCTCGATCGCCTGCTGAAACAGCGCGCCGCCGTCCTGCCCGCGCCGGCTCATGGCCACGCCCTGGTTGTTCACCACCTCCGGCAGGGGCAGCCGCGTGCTCACAAACGCGAACGCGTTCTGCGCCTCGCGGTAATTCCCCGTGTAGAAAAACGCCAGCCCGCGGTAGAAATCCGCCTCCAGCGCGTTCGGATCGTTTCTCGGCAAATGTCCCAGGGCGGCCGCCGCCTGTTCGTAATCCTGATTGGCGAAATACGCCCGCCCCAGAGCCAGCCACGCGGCGGCAAAGTCCGGATCGATCTGCACCGCCTCACGCAGATGGCCGATTCTTTCCTTCGGATCCGCCCCCACCAGCCCCTGGATGTAAGCCTCGAAGGCGTCGGCGTGCAGGCTCTTGTCCGCGGCTAGAAAGGTCTGCTCTCCCACTGCATAGGTCGGATCGAGCTGCCGTGTGACCTGCCATGCCAGGCTGTTGATCGTCTCCAGCAACTGACCCTGGTCTCCATTCTGGCTGAGCTGTGCGCCGATGTGCAGACCGGAAACGTCCAGAATCTCCGCATCCGCCGTGATCTGGTTCGCCGTCTGGTTCGCGGATGTCATGTAATGGCCGAAAATCACGTAGTCAGCGTCCAGCGTCTGCGCAATGCGGATCGCCGTCGCGCGCGTCGGCTGCAGATTCAGCGGCAGCCCCAGATGATCGAAGGCGTACAGCCGGTCGCCGCGGCTGATGGTCAGAAATCCCGCTGCGTTCAGACGCCGGTTCAGAACATCGGGAAACGCCTCGCCGATCCAGTCCAGGTTAGCCACCCCGCTCCGGTTCTCGAAGGGAAGCACCAGCAGCAGCCGCCCATGCGGCTCCGCCGGCCCAGCCTGCCTGGCAGCTGCCGGCTCCTGGGCAAACGCGCATCCCCCCACCAACAAACCCAGCAGCAGAAGGGAAGCGGGGAGCGCCCGAAATCGTGGAAATCCTCGCACAAAGCTGATTATAAGTCGCTCCTGAACGCTGATCGCTGAACACTGAACGCTGCGTCGAGGGGCTATCCTGCAGTTGTCCTGAAGGAGGGTCTCCCGATGCAAGCGATCGTCTATCGCCGTTATGGTTCTCCTGACGTTCTGCGCTGTGAAGAAATCGAAAAGCCAAAGCCCCGTGACAACGAAGTCCTGATCAAGGTTCGCGCGGCTTCGGTCAACCCACTGGACTGGCATTTCATGAGGGGAACGCCCTACCTCCTTCGCATTGGCATCGGGCTGCGAACCCCAAGGTCCCCACAACTCGGCGTCGACGTGGCCGGCCAGGTGGAAGAGGTCGGCAGCAACGTCACCCGGTTCAAGCCGGGCGACGACGTATTCGGCGCGTGTCGGGGAGCCTTCGCCGAATACGCGCGTGCTCCGGAATCGAAGCTGGTGGCCAAGCCATCGAGCGTCACCTTTGAACAGGGGGCGTCGGTCGTCATCGCGGGCCTCTCCGCGCTGCAGGCGCTACGCGACAAGGGGCGTCTCCAGCACGGCCAGAAGATCCTCATCAATGGCGCCGCGGGCGGCGTCGGTACATTCGCCGTGCAGATCGCCAAATCCTTCGGTGCGGACGTCACAGGCGTATGCAGCACCAGGAATCTGGACATGGTCCGCTCCCTCGGCGCCCATTGCGTCATCGATTACACCCAGCAGGATTTCACCACCCTGGCGCAACGTTACGATCTGCTCCTGGACTGCATCGGCAATCATTCGCTGTCCGCATGCCGGCGCGTCCTGGTTCCGAAGGGGACCTTTGTAGGCGTCGGCGGATCGACGGACACGTGGGGTTTCGTCCCCCTGGCTGGGATGTTTGCCACGCTGGCGCTCGCACCGTTCATCAGCCAGAAAATTCGCGGCTTCCTGGCGAAATTGAACCAGTCGGACCTTGCCGTCATTTCCGAGCTGATGCAGTCCGGAAAAGTGACGCCTGTCATCGACAGGCGCTACAAGCTGACCGATGTCCCCGACGCGATCCGCTATCTGGAAGAAGGCCACGCTCGCGGGAAGGTCGTCATCACCGTCGATCACTGACGACAGGACGGCGCCAGCCGCCCAACGATTTCCCTTGACCTCCCACCACAGCTGTGTATACTCAGTATGTCGATATGCACAGTGACATGGTCGTTTCCCAATTCTCCGGCCAACCCATGTATCTCCAGATCATGGACCAGGTCAAGCAGAAGATCGCTGTCGGAGATTGGGCATCGGGCGAGGAGATCCCCTCCATCCGGCAGCTCGCGGTAGCGCTCCGGGTCAGCGTGATCACCGTCAAGCGCGCTTACCTCGAACTGGAACGCGAAGGAGTCATCGTGACCCACCACGGCAAAGGTTCGTTCGTCGCTCCCGATCCAGCGCTGAGCCCGCGGCTCTACGAGGAGCAGTTTGCGGACCACCTGGAGCGCGCAGCCCAGCTGGGAGCCTCTCTCGGCATGAGCGACAGGGAAATCGTCTCCCGCCTGCGCAAAGCCCTCGATCAGGCCGACGAAGCAAAAGGGAATGAGACAAAGTTAGCCAAGGAGCCTCTATGAGTGAAGCCTGCGTTCAATTTCAGGGTGTGAGCAAAAAGTATCCTCACTTCCTGCTCGACAACATCAGCCTCGAGCTTCCCGAGGGCAGCATCCTCGGCTTCATCGGCGCAAACGGCGCCGGCAAATCCACCACCATCCGCATCCTCATGGGCCTGGTTCGACAGGACAGCGGTACAGTCGAGGTCCTCGGCCATGCCATGCCCGCCGATCAGGCCGCTGCCAAGCAGAAAATCGGCTTCGTCTCAGAAGACATGCGGCTCTATGGCGCAGCAACGCTGGCATGGCATATGAGCTTCGTCGCCTCCATCTATCCGGACTGGAACCAGGCCTACGCCGACAAGCTGCTGCGTCGCTTCGACCTCAAGCCGCAGCAAAAGATCAAGGGCCTCTCGCACGGACAGCGCGTGAAGGCCTCCCTGCTCCTCGCCCTCGCCCACCAGCCGCGCCTCCTCGTCCTCGACGAGCCCACCACCGGACTCGATCCCGTCGCCCGCCGCGAAGTTCTCGCCGAGCTCATGGCCGTTCTCGCCGATGAGGAACGCACCATCCTCTTCTCTTCGCACAACACCCTCGATGTCGAGCAGATTTCCGACCGCATCGCTTTCATCGACCGCGGCCGCATCATCGATTTCGCCGACAAGGAGTCGCTCCTCGACCGCTGGCGGCGCCTCCGCCTGGTAGTTCCGCCCAGCGCAGTCCTGCCCCAGCTTCCCGGCATCGTCGAAGTCGGCGGCAGCGAGCGGCTGCCCGTCCTCACCACCAGCCAGTTCAATCCCGCGGTCCTCTCGCTCTGCACCGATCGCGGCGCCACCGTCCAGGCCGTCGATACCATGACCCTCGAAGAGATTTTCGTCGCCAACGTCCAAAGCAGAAGGGAGCTGCAACCCGCATGAACTACACCCACATGAACCTTTCGATGATCCGCCGCCTCATCCTCAAAGACTGGTACCTCAATCGCTGGTTGATTCTCGCCTCCATTCCCGCCGGCCTCGCCGCGCTGGCCATCATCCTCACCGGCAAACTGATTGCTTTACTGATCAGCATCATCCTTCTTTGCATGGTCATCATCGGGGTCGGCGCGCAACTGGCCACTGTTACCACTGTCAACGAGCGTAAGGAACAAACTCTGGCCTTCATCATGAGTCTGCCCCTCTCCTGGCGCGAATATACCGCCGCCAAGATCCTCGCCAACCTCATCATCTTTCTCATTCCCTGGCTGATCATCACCGCCGGCGCGCTCGGGGTGCTCTGCCTTCCCGGCGCGACCCACGGCCTCATCCCCTTCACCGCCATTATGGCGGTCGAAATGCTCGTCACCACCTGCCTCATCATTGCCGCGGGCGTCATCACCGAATCCCAGGCAGGGACGACCGTCGCCATTCTGTGCTCGAGTCTTGGCATCAACATCCTCGGCTTTACCTTCGCGCACCTGCGCGGCATCTCGGCTTACATGTGGGGCCAACAAGTGCACTGGTCCCCGACCGCCATCATCGTGCTTCTGGCCGAGTTCGCAATGGTGCCCCTACTCCTCAGCCTCACCTTTTTCGTCCAGTCCAGAAAGACCGACTTTCTGTGAGCCTTCCGATCACAGCTTTCTTGTCGCCGTTGTTCTTCTGAGCTCTGTGCTCCGAGCGCTGTAACCTGTACCCTGCAACCTGTAACCTGATCTCAGCTGAGTCTGTACGGCTCCCGATACGGCCGCGTCAGCAGCGCGCTCGCGCCCGCATCGTTCAGGATCGTCTCCTTCTTCACGTCCCACTCGATCTTCCGCCCGGTCAGCATCGAGATCAGTCCCAGATGCCCCGGAATCGTTGAGTGATGCGCCGTCTCCACCGGCGTGATCGTCGGCTTCCGCGATCGCACGCTGTCGAGAAAATTCCGCCGATGCTCCGCCGATACGATGAGCTGCACTTTCCTCTCAGCGTCGGGCAGTGATTCCTGCTTCACCCACGCTGGGTTCGACGCATCGAACCCGCTCCGATCCACCCACACCCATCCGTCTTTGCCGATCCACTTCGTCCCCATCGCAATCGCCGGAGACCCGCCCGCGATTGTCATCGTCACATCCACGGGATAGCCCGTTACCTCTTTGCGATACAGGCACTCAATGGTGAACTTCGTCGCCGTGTTCCAAACCGCGTTCTCCGCCGGAAATTCCCCATGCCCCTCCACCACCGACGGCCCGGTCCGATCGAACCCCAAACCCCAATGCGCAATGTCGCCGTGGTGCCCGATCCAGTCCATCAGCTGCCCGCCGCCGGTGTTGTAGTTCCAGCGCCAGTTTTGATACACCCGCACCGCGATGTACGGCTCCATCTTCGACGGCCCTATCCAGGTCTCATAATCGAAATCCGCCGGCGGATCCGAAACCGCCAGGTCCCACGCCGGCGTTCCCGGCACAATCTCCGCGGGGCTCTCCGGCTTGTTTGGCAGCGACGCCAGTTTCTCCATCAGCGCCGGAAGAGTACCGGGAAAATCATGATGCCCGCCGGGCAAGCCCACTTCCACGTGCGTCACATCGCCGATCAGCCCGTTGCGCACAATCTCCGCTGCTTTGTGGAAAGAGGGAAGCGAACGCTGCCACGACCCCGTCTGCCAGATGACGTTGTTCTTCTCGACGGCCCGCACAATCGCCTGCTGCTCGAAAATCGTCCGCGCCAGCGGCTTCTCGCCGTAAATATCCTTCTTCAAATGCGCCGCTTCAGTCGCGATAATCGCGTGCCACTGATCCGGCACCGCGATCATCACCGCATCGATATCCGTCCGCGCCAGCATCTCACGATAGTCGTGATAGCCCCGGCAATCCTGGTTCCCGTAGTGCCCGTTGATCGTATCCAGCGCCGCCTGCAGGTGGCTCTTGTCGAGATCACACGCGGCCACCACCCGGCAATCGTCCATCGTCAGGAACGCCTTGGTGTTCGCCGGGCCCATCATGCCCCACCCGATCACGCCAATCGTGATGCGATCCGAGGGCGCCAGCCCCCGCGCCCATCCGCTGCGCGCAAGCACGGCCGACGCGCCCGCCGTCTCAAGAAAACGTCTCCGTGAAAACAAGCTGCCCAAACCGTTGCCTGGGTTCTTCATCGTCGCCTCCACAGCTCCCGTCTTGCGGGAAATGCGTGTTTTGAAGGGGCACGGCTTCTAGCCGTGCCGTAAGAACCGCAAAATAAACCCGGCTTTAGCCGCCGAGGAAATCTTTTCGCGCTGCTCGCTTCCACCCCCGATTGCACGCGGCAGTCTACCACCGCTGCCGAAGCGTCTGCTGCTCGCCGCGTCGAATGCGTCGCTCCTGCGCTACGTTGGCTCTGCTGGTTCCGCGAATGGGCAGGTTTTTCAACACCCACCCAAAATTCCAGGGGATTTTCCGCCCTGTCAGCGTGACGATATCTCCTTCTCCGCCAAGGACCTGCCCCCATGGTGATCATTCGACAGTTACCGTCGGTACGGGTTTTTGTGGGTACCTAAAACCTAGAGCAGGAACTCGCGCCATTCTGCTACGCTCACTCACCAGGTCCCCAAAAAACAGGACAGAATGGACACCCATAGAGATGCCCACACCCCCGACTTTTGCGCCTTGCCGGCCATTCCTGCGCCTGCCAGGACTCTCTGCCCTTGCTCCCCTCTTGACGCTGCTCTGCCTCACCGCGACCCTGCCAGGCGCACACGCCCAGCTGGTTGTCGGTACGCCGACAGTTGATTCCAACG
>JBEKIN010000070.1:0-16038 GCA_050011735.1 Acidobacteriaceae bacterium
ATGGCCGACTGCGCGCGCATGGAAGACCTGGTGCAGCGGATGCTGCAGCTGGCGCGTTTCGAGCGCGAACCCGCGAGCGGCAGCGTGCACTGCGATCTGGCGGAAGTGGCGCGGGACGTGGCGGCGCAGATGGAGAGGCTGGCGGAGATCCGGGAGGTTGCGGTCACGGTGCATGCGCCGGATTCGGTGACTGCGCCGCTGGAGGAGGGCGCCTGCGCTTCCCTGCTGGCCAATCTTCTGCTGAACGCTGTACAGCACACACCGGCAGGCAGCTCGGTGACGGTGACGATCGTGGCCGCGGCGGACATCACGATTGAGGTGCGGGACACGGGGCGAGGGATCGCGCCGGAAGATCTTCCGCATCTGTTCGAGCGCTTCTGGCGCGGAGACCATTCGCGGGCGAGGAGCACGGGCGGAGCGGGGCTGGGGTTATCGATCTGCAAGGCGATTGTGGATTCGTGCGGCGGCACAATCGCTGTGAACAGCCGGCTCGGGGAAGGTACGTGCGTGACGGTGCGGCTGCCGCTGGTGGCGTCACCGACGGCGGTGCGGGAGCTGTCGGCGGTCGGTTAAGGTTCGCGCATCTCTTAGAATCCTTAATCGAAGGAAAGCCATTCCTCAGCGGCTAAAGCCAGATCGATATGACGGATCTTATGGCACAGCTAAGGCTGTGCCCCTTCAAAACGGCATGGCTTCCTGCAGTTGTTCAACCACGCTGCACGCCTCAGAGAGCGAGCTCGCCGCGCATGAGGCCCTTTTCCTCGGTGAGCGCGAAACCCAATTTGCGGGAGAGATTGCCCATTCGGGTGTTCTCCGGGAGGAAGTAGATAAGGACCTGGGCGATGCTCTCCAGGCGGGCGGCCGACAGCGTGCGGCGCATGAGAGCTTCGCCGAGCCCCTGCCCCTGAAAGTCGTCGGCAATGACCACCGCGAGTGTTGCTGAGCGCCCGTCGTCCTGGCGGATCAAGCGGCTGACGCCGCCGATGACCGGGCCCACCACGGGATCGTTCGCTTCGGCGACCAGGGCGAGTTCGCGGTCGTAATCGATGAAGCAGATGCGGGTGAGGCGCTCGTGGGCGGTGCGTGCGCTGATGTCGAGCGCGGTGAAGTAGCGCTGCACCACAGTGCGCTCGGAGAGGCGATCGTGGAAGGCGACGATCAGCGGCTCGTCCTCGGGACGGATGGGCCGGATGAGCACGCTCGCGCCGGAGCGGGTCTTCCAGGGCGCCGCGTACTGGACTGGATAAGGGCGAATCGCAGGACGCGGGAGCTGGTCCTCGGTGGTATCAGGCTCATGCAGGACGACGCGCGCGTCGAGCGCGATGAGGCCATCGGGGGAAGCGAGCAGCGGGTTGATGTCGATCTCTTTGATCCAGCGCTGCTCGACGACCAGCTCGCTGAAGCGGACGACGAGAGCATCGAGGGCATCGAGGTCGACGGATTTGCGGCCGCGCACGCCTTTGAGCGCGGTGAAGATCTTCGTCTGCTCCATCTGATGGCGGGCGAGGGTGGCGGTGAGCGGAGGCAGCGCCAGGGCGCGATCTTTCCAGACCTCGACGAGCTGGCCGCCGGTTCCGAACAAGAGAACGGGGCCGAGCTGCGGATCGATGCTGCTGCCAAGGATGAGCTCGTAACCTTCGAGTTTGGCGAAGGGCTGCACCGTGACGCCGAGGAAATGCTGCACGCCTACTTTTTCGCTGACGGACTTCTGAATATCGGCGAAGGCAGCGGCGACCTCGTCGGCATTCCGCAGATTGAGCTTCACGCCACCCACGTCGGTTTTGTGGGTGATGGTTTCAGAGTGGAGCTTGAGGACGACCGGGTAGCCGATTTCAGAGGCTTTGGCAACCGCTTCGCTGGAGGTTTTCGCCAACTCGGTGCGGACCGTGGGAATTCCATAGGCGGCGAGGAGCTGCTTCGATTCGTATTCGGTGAGGATGGTGCGGCGGCTCGCGCGGACCCGGCTGACGATGCCGTTGGCGAAGTCGCGTTTGGTGTCGAGGACTGAGCCGGAGAGCGCGGCCGGCGTTTCGTAGAGGTCGCGCAGGTTGCTGGTGTGTTTCCAGGTGGAAACGAAGGCTTCGGCCGCGGCGTCGGGGTAAGGGAAGACGGGGATGCCTGCGCGGGTGAGAATCGCCTCGCCTTCCGCGACGAAATCGCCACCCATCCAGCTGGCGATGACCGGCTTGCCCGTGGAGTGGGCGTAGGGCGCGAGATGCTCGGCGACCGCGGTGGGATCGGTCATGCCCTGCGGGGTGAGGATGACGAGCATGCCGTCGGTATTGGGATCCTTCGAGGCGATTTCGAGAGCTTTGGAGTAGCGATCCGCTTCAGCGTCGCCAAGGATGTCGACCGGATTGTTATGACTCCAGGCGTCGGGCAGGAAGGCGTTATAGGTCGCGATGGTGTCCGGGGAGATTTCGGTCAGTTCCCCACCTGCGGCGATGAGGGCGTCGGTAGCGAGAACGCCGGGACCTCCGGCATTGGTGAGGATGGTGAGGCGCGGACCCTTGGGGCGGGGCTGCTTGGCGAGAACTTCAGAGATGTAGAAGATCTCGCTGATGGAGTTGACGCGGAGGACACCGGCGCGCTGGAAGGCGGCGTCCAGAACATCGTCGCTGCCGGTAAGAGAGCCGGTATGCGAGGCTGCGGCCTTCGCGGCGGCGGCGGTGCGGCCAGCCTTGATGACGAGGATCGGCTTGCTCAGAGCGACGGCCCGCGCAGCGGAGAGGAAGCTGCGGGCGTCGCCGATGGATTCCATGTAGATCACGATGGAGTCGGTGTTCGGGTCCTGGCCGTAGTGGTCGATGAGCTCGCCAAAGCTGACATCGAGCATGGAACCGGCGGAGACGCAGCCGCTGAGGCCGACGTGCTCGCGGATACACCAGTCGAGGACGGCGGTAAGGAGGGCGCCGCTCTGGCTGATGAAGGCCAGGCGTCCGGCGGGGACCATGGCCTTGGCAAAGTTGGCGTTGACGCCGCCGACGGGATTCATGACCCCGAGGCAGTTGGGGCCGATGAGGCGCATTTTGCCCTTGATGGTGGCGGCGATCTGGCGCTCGAGTGCTTTGCCGGGCTCGCCGATTTCCTTGAAGCCGGCGGAGATGACGATGGCCGAGGGAACACCGGCGTCGACGGCTTCCTGAATAATGGCGGGAACAGTGGCGGCCGGAGTGGTGACGACGATCAGGTCAGGGATGCCGGGGAGTTCGCGGATGGATTTGTAGGCGGGAAGGCCGAGCACGGTGGGGCGTTTCGGGTTCACGGGCCAGACCGGGCCGCCGAAGGGGCTGCCCATGAGGTTTTCGAGGACGGTGCAGCCTACGCTGCCGGCGCGATCGGTTGCGCCGATGACGGCGACCGATTTGGGCGTGAAGATGGAGGCGAGCGGACTGCGCCGGATGCTGACGAGGTCGTGAGCCGGGTCGATGATCAGGGGTGTTTCCGGGGCGACCGTAGCGGAAGCCATGAGGGAGTTCTCCTTTGAATCGCTTTCAATGCCCATAGCCGGCTTCCGCGGTGACTTTACCACGGAACAGCCAATAGGACGTGAAGAAGTAAGCCAGAGCGAGGACGAGGCCGAGGGACCACCAGATGAGTCCCACATGCAGCGAATGCTGCCCCGCGAGCGCGCCGGCGATGGTGATGTCGCGCGCCGGATCGGTGGACGAGGGCAGGAGCGTGGGGTAGAGTCCGGCAGCCGCGCCGACCAGCATAAAGACCAGGTAGAGACAGGAGGAAAGGAACGCCGCGAGCGGCTTGCGCTGTTTGGTGAAGCTCAACATGCCGACGAGCGTGGCGACCACCAGCGCGGGAATCAGGAACAGGATCGGGTACGCCTTGTAATTCGCGAGTGCGGAGGGCCGCACGGCGATGGTGGCGGGCAGGCTGATGAGCGTGATGACCAACAGGGCGACCCAGAGCGTGGAGGCGGCGCGACGAGCGCGGTCTTCGAGTTCGCCGGGAGCCTTGAGCACGAGCCAGAGCGCGCCGTGGGTGGCAAGAGCGATTAGGGCGACGACTCCGCCGATGACGGTGTACCAGTCGAGAATGCCGGGGTTCGCGCCGACGCGCCAGTTGGTCCAGAGGGGGAGGAAGAAGTAGCTGTCCGTACCGAGGGGCACGCCGCGGATGACGTTGGCCAGCGCCGCGCCGAAGAAAATGGCGAGTAGCGCGCTGGCGACGAAGAACAGGCCGTCGAAGAAGCTGCGCCAGACGTCGTGATCGATGTGCATGCGCAGCTCGATGCTGGCGCCACGCATGATGAGCAGCCAAAGCACGATCATGAGCGGCAGATAGAAACCGCTGAAGGAAGAGGCGTAGAGCAGCGGGAAGGCGAAGTAGAGCGTGCCCCCGCCGGCGAGCAGCCAAACCTCGTTGCCATCCCACACCGGGCCGATGGAGCGGAGGATGGTGCGGCGGTCATCATCGGTGCGGGCAAGGAACGGAGAGAGGATGCCGACGCCGAGGTCGAAGCCGTCGAGCACGACGTAGGCAGCGATCATGACTGCGACAATCCAGAACCAGACAAATCCCATCGTGTTTACCTCTTCTCCTGGACAGCCGTCAGGGTTGCGGGTTCAGGCTCGACCGCAGCGGCGGCGGGTCCGGTGCTGATGAAGCGATAGACGATGACGATCCAGAGGATCGAAAGCACCGAGTACATGCCGAGGAAGCCGAGCAGCGTAAAGAGCGTGTTTCCGGCCGAGACGTGCGTCGAATAGCCCTCGCTGGTCCGGATGAGGCCATAGACCAGCCAGGGCTGGCGTCCGATTTCCGCGGTCATCCAGCCTGCGGTGTTGGCGATGTACGGCAGCGGGAAGCTGAGCAGGATGGGCCAGAGAATCCAGCGCGCGGAGTAGAGCTTGCCGCGCCAGAGCAGGATGGCGGCGACGAGCATGAGCAGCAGGAACCAGGTCCCGAGTCCCACCATGATGTGGTAGCTGTAAAAAAGCAGCGGCAGGGCTGAGGGCCACTGGTCACGGGGAAAGGCGTCGAGGCCTTTCACTTCGGCGGAAGTGGTTCCGTAGAGGAGGAAGCTGAGGACGTCGTTGACAACCAGAGGATTGTCGATCTTCTGCGCGTTCTCGTCGGGCTGGCCGATGAGGACAACGGGCGCGCCCTTCTGGGTGCGGAAGAGACCTTCCATCCCGGCAACAGCGGTCGGCTGATATTTCGCGACGTAGCGGCCGTGGAAGTCGCCTGTGGGAAAAATCTGGAGGATGCAGGAGATGAGCCCGGCGATGACGCCGATCTTGAGGAAGAGGCGGCCGAATTCCTGGTGACTCTTTTCGAGCAGGTAGAATGCGCCGGTGGCCGCGACCACGAAGGACGCGGTGACCACCGCGCCGCACATATTGTGCGCGTATTGCAGCCAGGCCCAGGGATTCAGAAGCAGACCCCAGAAGCTCGAAACTTCATAGGTGCCGTTGGGCAGCAGGTGCCAGGAGACGGGGTGCTGCATCCACGCGTCGGTAACGATGATGAAGAAGCCTGAGATCCACGAGCCGACAAAGACCATGGTGGCCGCGCCGAAATGGGCCAGCTTCGACATACGCTTCTCGCCGAAGAGGAAAAGGCCGAGGAAGGTCGATTCGAGGAAGAAGGCGAAGACACCCTCCATGGCGAGGGGCTGGCCGATGACGCCGCCGGTGCGTCGCGCGAACTCCGACCAGTTGGTACCGAACTGGAATTCCATGGGAATGCCGGTGACGACGCCGAGGAGGAAGTTAATCGCGAAGATCTTCGCCCAGAAGCGTGCGGCCTGATTCCAGCGGTCGTCCCTGGTGCGCAGCGCGATGAGCTTCATCACCACCATCAGCAGCGCCAGGCCCATGGTGAGCTGCGGGAAAAGGTAGTGGAAGGTGACGGTAAACGCAAAATGGATGCGGTCCAGCAGGAGAGCGTTCATACCACTCTCACGGTAATTGCGAAGGGCGCGGCGGCTCTGTGACCCTTGTCACAATGGGGGGGGCGACAGGAGCCGGAAGTCACACAAAAGAAACGGGCGGCCGGGGAACAGCCAAGGTCAGACGAACAAAACGCCTGCCCGTGGTGTCTTGTAAAAGCAGCGATCCAACGAAATCTTCGGCCTTCACCATTAGAGGACGAGAGACACTCCGCCGTGGCGCCGGCGCGAGGGACGGACGGTAATCTCCACGTCCTGTCCGAGCGCGACAAGGAATTCCATGAGGCGCTCGACCGAGAAAGAGGCGGAGCGATTTCTCATCAGAGCGGAAACATGCGGTTGCCGAATGCCGAGAAGCTTCCCCGCTTCGGCCTGGGTCAGGCCGCGTTCGCGGATGAGACGGTAGATCTCCAGCGTAAGCTTTGCCCTCAGCAACTCCCGTTCGGGATGGGGCAAGCCGAGGTCCGCGAAGACATTGCCGGTGCTCTTTTGCGCCCGGACGGGGGGCCTGGCTCTCGCGCTCATCTCAGTTCTGCCTTTCGCGGTGCAGGCGCCCGGCCTCCGCAAGGCGACGCCGAATCAGATCCAGATCCTGACGCGGGGCGGCGATGCCGCGCTTCGATTTCTTCTGGAAGGCATGCAGCACGTAGACCGCCTCCGTAAAGCGAACTGTGTACACTGCACGCCACGTATCCCCTCGAAAATCCGAAACGATCTCGACCACGGAACTTCCTCCGAAGCCTTTCATCGGCCTGGCCGCAGGATCGAGCTCATCGTGCTGTGCCGCATACATGGCCATGCCGATGTCGCGCCGGACCGGACGCGGAAACGAGCGCACATCCTTCCGGGTCGAGCCCAGCCATTCGACGGGCCGGCCTGGCTCGCCTTCAGTATACATGAATACGTATATCCGTATGTGGCTCCGCTACTGCAGGTGCAGCTCGTTCTGCAGCTGGAGATCGTTGAGGACGCTGGGCTTGGTTTCGTCCACCGCCAGAAGGTTATGGCAGAGGCTGCAGTCGTTGCTGAGCGTCTTGCCGTCCTTCGTGGTGTGGCTGCCGTCGTGGCAGCGGAAACAACCCGGATAGGCCATGTGTCCGATGTTGTTGGGATACGTGCCCCACGTAACTTTCATCGATGGAAAGACGTTGCGGTCGTAGATGGCGACGAGGCGACGCGCGGAGGCATCGATTTTGACGCGCTGCGCGTTCCAAACGTCGGGATACTGAGTGCGGTAAAAGTCGTCGAGGCCGGAGGCGATTTTTGTGCCGGCTTCGGCCTGCGAGGCGTAGGTCGCCTGGATCAGCTGCAGCGCTTCCTTATGCATGAAGGGCAGATCGGGGCTGGGGCTTCCGTCGAGCATAGCTTCGTCGACAGCGTCCTGGGCGGTCTGGAAGACGTGGGTGGCCTGATTGTGGCAATCCATGCAATCCATAGTGCGGCGGACCCCCTTGACGGGACCTTTCCAGTCGGAGCTGACGTACTGCGCCGTGGCGCCGCCGGGATTGGGCGCGCTGACGGCGATGATGGTTTGCGCCTCGTTGTCGGTGGCGACGTACTCGAAATTGTTGAGATGGTGTCCGTGAATGCCGCTGAGGTGAGAAACGGAGTCGACGCCGCCGAGGTGCAGGACGAGCACGGTGCGGGTGATGGAATTCTTCACGTCATCGCCGAAGGTGGTTTTGACGAGCAGCTTTTCTCCCGTGAAGCGCGTAGGGGAATGGCACTCCTCGCAGGTTTCGCGCGCCGGACGCAGGCCGTTAAGGGTGGCGCGGATGGGCGTGGGCCAGGTGTGGAAGGTGACCTCGATGAGCTGTTTGGTCCCGTTGACCTTGGCCTGGACGTAGGACTTCATACCCGAGCCGACGTGGCACTGCACACAATCGACGTGCGCATGGGGAGACACCTGAAAGGCGGCCCACTGCGGCGCCATCACGTGGCAGGACTCGCCGCAGAAGTGGGGCGAATCCATGTAGGCGACGCCGCGATAAGTGGCCGTGCCGACGATGACAAAGTTGATGAAGGTGGCTACGACGACGATTTCAACCCCGCGGCGAAAAACGGGGTTGCGCAGGTCGATCTGCGGATAGACAGAAGGCACCTGGCCCGCGGCGATGAGCTGCCTGCGGCGCAGCCAGATGCCGATGGGGATGAGAACGAGCCCGAAGACGAAGAGCCCGGGCAGAAACAGATCGAGAACAATGCCGAGGTAGGGATTGGCGGAGCCCCCATGGCCGAAGATCGAAACGATCCAGAAGCCGACGAGGACAAAGGCCGAGGCGGTGGTGATTGCGCCGCCGATCAGGCTTATCAGGTTATTGCCAAAGAAGAGGAAGGGCTCGAGCCATTCTTGCTTCAGTCTGCGCCACAGCGACATGAAAACCTCTTATCCGGTGAAATACGCGCTCAAGGTCAGCACGAGGAGGGTCAGGCCAATCAATATAGCGGTAAACCCGACGACTCGACTGAAATTTATCAGCCAGCGAGGCGGAGCGTCTGTGATCCTGGTCTCAGACTTGCCTTCGCTGACCATGCGCTGGTATTCGTCCGGGCGCCGGGTTTTGAATTCTTCCTCGCTCTCGCGGCCGGTGAAAATGACCATGTCCATGGGAAAGCTGTCGGGGCGGAGATGGGTGTTCACGAAGTGAATGGAGAAGATGAAGAGGATGGCGAGCAGGCCTTCCTCGCTGTGAATGACGAGCACGGCATTGAGCGCCCAGCCGGGCAGGAAATGCGCGAAGAAGGGAGCGAACCACATCGCATATCCTGAGAAACCGATGACCACCATGCCCCAGAAGACGGCCCAGTAGTCGAATTTCTCCCAGTAGGCATAGCGCTCGAACTTCGGCTTGGGGCCGAGGCCCAGGAACCAGCGAAAGTGCCCGAGGAGATCCTTCACGTCTTTCCAGTTGGCGACCATGGAGGTGGGTCCCCAGAAGATTCCCTTCTCGCGTTTGAAAACACCGCGTGCCATGATCTCGCGCAGATGAATGAGGAATGCGAGGGTAAGAACGAGGGCGCAAAATTTGTGGAAGAAGAGAATGGCGCCGAATCCACCGACTTGCCTGGCAAAGCGGATCGCCCAGGGAGAGCCGCTGAAGCGCATCATGAGGCCGGTGGCCGCGAGAACCAAAAAGGTGGTGAATAAAACAGCGTGGAGGCATCGCTGCGCGAGCGTGAAGCGGACGAAGTAGCGAGGCTTCTCCGGGGCCGCGGGGACGACTGCGGAACTTTCGCTGGCCGGGATCGGCACGTTTTGGACTGGGTCAGGCATTTTTTCCTCCCGGCGATTTGGTTTTGACCTGCTGGAAGCGGGACCGGATGAGCCACAGCACGGTGTGCAGCAGGAAGAATGTGAGCACGCTGGCCAGCAACAGATTCATGAACAGCCGGATGTAGTAGAGCGCGGGGTTGAGCCGGCGGTTGCGCGCGTTCGCGTGCGGCTGGTACTGGACGAAGCTGGCGTTGGCGCCGGCGTGGCAGCGGCCGCAGGTGGCGATCAGGTTCGCTGGGGCGATGGGCGAGTTGGGATCGGAGGCGGGCAGAACCTCATGCGCCTTGTGGCAATCCCAGCAGCGCGCCGTTTCCACGTACCCACCCAGGAGTCCGAGCTGCGAGTGGAAGGTATCGCGGTAGGTGGTGAATTTGTCGCGATGGCAGGAGCCGCAGATGGGCGTGGACTGCATGCGGAAATCCGCCGAGGTGGGCTCGACGATCGCGTGCGTGGTGTGGCAGTCGGTGCAGACCGGGGCGCTGGTGTTGCCGGCCGCGACGGCCTTGCCATGCACGCCCTTCTGATACTGCTCATTGATGCCGACGTGGCAGCTGCCGCAGGTGCCGGGAATATTGGTCCGGTAGGTGGAGCTTTGCGGATCGTTGTGGCTGAGGATTTTGTGGGAGCCGTGGCAGCTGGTGCAGTTGGCAGCAACCAGCAGGCCTTCTTTGCCGAGCGCGAAGCCGTGGATGGAGTCAATGTAGAGCGAGTAGACATTGGGCAGGTGGTATTTCTTCGCCATGGCTTCGTTGCCGTGGCAGGAGCCGCAGGTCTTCGGGATATTCAGCGGATAGACGGGGGATTGCGGATCGGTCTTCGGGACAATGACGTGGGCATCGCCGTGGCAGCTGGTGCAGGGGTGGTCACTCGCTTTGGCGTGCACGCTGCCGGCGAGAGCCGCACCCTCCTCGGTGTGGCAGGATTCGCATTTGACCGGGGCGGGGTGATCGGGGTGCGGATAATCGTGAATGTCCTTGTGGCAGTCGTTGCATTTGAGGACGCCGTGAACGCTCGCGTGGAATTTGTCCGCGCTGACCCCGATGCTTTTGCCGTTCGCGTCCTGGAGAGTGGGGTCGTTGTGGCAGGAGAGGCAATCGGCATCCGCATGCGCGGGGCGCGCGGGCGCGACCAACAGCAGCACTGACGTAAACAGCGTCAGGCAAAAAGAAGAAGCGGTCTTCATTGCAGCTCCCGGTACTTCCTGCCGTTCGCCGCGGTGACCGGAAGAGGCAGGCGTTGATGGCTGCCTCTTCCCTCTTGCGCACCGCACCGATGACGGCCTTCGTTCCCTTTCCGCTACTTCTGCAAGGTGCGGATGAAGGTGATGACGTCCTTGATCTGGGCATCGGTCAGCTTGCCGTTGTAGGCGGGCATTTTGCCTTTGCCGTCTTTGGTGATGGCTTCAAGTGCGGCGTCAGTGGCCTTGATCTGATCTGGATCCTTGAAGGACGGGATCTTGTACATCTTGCCCATCGGAACCGCAGCGGTTCCGTCGGGGCCGTGGCACATGGCGCACTTGGCTTTGTAGGTGTCGGCACCGGCGCTCTGCGCAAAGGCAGGCGCCGCAATGGAGGCGGCGAGCAGGATCATAGCCGCGGTTCTGATGCGATGCTTCATAGGTGATGCTCCTTCAGGTGTCATTCGGTCCCAAGTCCTTCCCGTTGATACCTCACGGGAAACAGCCCGGTCTGTGATATTCGCCACAGACCGAACGGGTTGATGTTAGCGCCACCGGGAATCCTGTGCTGCGGGGCGCGGCTCAGTCGTGGCCCTCCGGCTGGGGTTTCGGCGGGTTGGGCGCCGGGCCGGTTGTTGCTGTGGGGTTCTCGCTCGGGGGATCGTCCTCCTTCAGCTCGCGCACCTCGTGTTCGGGGGCCCGGCCGGTGAGGAAGGTCCACTTCACCGGGTAAATGTCGGGGTCGAACATGACCGCGTAGAAATGCCAGATGAGGATGGCCAGTGTCGCCAGAATCGCCTCATAGAAATGGACCGCCGTACTGATGGTGAGGATCGACTCAGGATGGGGCAGGTGGGCGAGGATCCAGTCATTGAACCAGAGCAGCACACCGGTGACGGCCATGACCGCAGTACCCCACACCAGCGCCCAGTACTCGGCCTTTTCGACGTAGTTGAAGCGGCGGTAAAGCGGGAGCTGGTCGCGGCGGCCCAGATTGTATTCGACGGTCTGGATCGCCTCTTTTGCGTCGCGCAGGTCCGGGACCATGTCTTTGAGCCAGCGGCGGCCGCTCTTCTTTATGGACATGTAGACGATGTGGTACACGGACGCACCGATGAGGACCACGCCGGCGACGCGGTGGACCCAGCCGCGGAGGGGCAAGCCGTGTTCCCAGCGAACGAGGGGCGCGGCCCAGAAGGAGTGCGGGAATTTGAGAGCAAACCCGGTGATGACGAGCACGATGAAACTGACCAGCAGCAGCACGTGCTGCCAGCGCTCGCTGCGTGTGAGCCGGATCTGGCCGGGGCTCTGGCGATAGCGCGCGAGCACGGCGCGGGCCTTGCGCCGCAGATCGAGCAGGTTGTGCAGCAGCATAAACCCGATCGTGACGGGAATGACAATGAAGTAGAAGATTTTGACGAAGTCGAGGATGCGCCCGCCAGGAGTAGTCCTGGACATGGCGTGAACCGGCCCGATAGCGAAGCGGCTGCCCGCGTCGTTGTGGCACTGACCGCAGGTTTTGCTCAGGTTGGCGTGATTGACGGTGGAGCGCGGATCGCTGGAGGGATAGATGTTGTGAACGCCGTGGCAGCTGGCGCAGTTGGCGACGGTCTGGCGGCCCTCGCGCGCAGCGAGCCCGTGATAGCTGTCCTCATAGGTGGGCACGCGGTCCTGGGGCATGGCGAAGCCGGCCATCAGCGTCGTGTCCGCGTGGCAGCGGGAGCAGGCCTCCTGCGAGACGTTGGCCATGAAGACCGGCGAGCCGGGATCGCCGGGGGCGAGGATCTTGTGCTCGCTGTGGCAATCGGTGCAGGTAGCCGCCTGCAGAACGCCCTTGGCAACGGCCTGCCCGTGAATGCTCTGCGCGTACGTGTTGTAAACACCGGCGTGACACTGGCCGCAGGTGGAGGCGACGTTTTGCTTCCAGATTTTTGAATGAGGATCGGAGACGGGCAGGATGTCGTGCGTGCCGTGGCAGTCGTTGCAGGAGGCGGCGTTTTCGTTGCCGTGCTGGAGGGCTCGTCCGTGTACGCTCTGGCGGTATGCCTCGACGGGGCGCACTTCGGTAAACATGTATTTCGCGGCGAGTTGTGGATTGGAGTGGCACGAGCCGCAGGTATCGGGCAAATGCTGCTTACTCACCGGCGATTGCGGATCGCTCGAAGGCAAGGCGGCGTGCGCCGAGCCATGGCAGCTCTTGCAGGTGGGAACATCGGCGTTGCCGTGATCGAGCGCGCGTCCGTGGACGCTGGCGCGGTACTGCTCGACTTCGGACGCGTGGCAGGTGGCGCAGAACTGCGGACCAGCGACCGCCTTCGTCACGTTGCCGGTGCCGTGGCAGGCGATGCAGGTTTGCGGGTCATTGGGGTTGCCGAGAGCCGTGTGAGCGCCCGCGGTCATTTCTTTGGCAGCGTCGGCGTGGCAGGTGATGCAGGAGGCGGATGCGGTCTTTGCATTGTGCGACTGCGCGGAGGCTCCGGTGTGGCAATCCACGCAACCCAGCGGGCCGTGCGGGCCTTTCATGTGCGCAGACGGGTTGACCGTGATGTCTTTGCCCTGAGAATTCTTCAGGCCCGTGGAGGGACCATGACAAAGCAGGCAATCGGAAGACTGCTGCGCTTGTGCAGGAGGAGCGAACGATGTGGCGAAGAAGAGAACGACTACGAGACAGCCGATCGACAGGTGCCTGTGAGCCCGAACTGCAGCGGAACATCGTTCCGCAGGTGATTCTTCCGTGCCGGTCCCCATAATTCTTCTTCCGATTCCGCCTCAGAGTAGCTGGGGTCTCCGGGTGGAATCTCCGGACCTAAGCGCGCTACCGCGCTCGAACCCGGTACTTCGCGGCGGGTCCAGAAGCAGAGTTTCCCTGCTGGCACCGCTCTCGTTCTACTTCTGCAGTGTGCGGATGTAGGTGACGACGCCCTGAATCTGGGCGTCGGTCAGCTTGTTTGCGTATCCCTGCATCTTGCCCACGCCCTCTTTGGTCTGCCTGGCGAGGTCGGCGTCAGTGGCCTTGATGTCCTCGGGAGACTTGAACGAGCGGACTTTCATGTTTTTTCCGACGGGCGTATTGCCGAGGCCGTCGACGCCGTGGCACATGGCGCATTTGGCTTTGTACGTCGCTTCGCCGGTCTGTTGCGCGAGGGCCGGGACGGCCAGAGAAGCACTCAGCAGCGTCAATGTCGCAATACGGAAACTTGTTTGCATGTTCAGCCCCTCACTGCGATGGCCGGGGCGAACCCCGGCCACCGTTCACTGCTGACTCACTCAGAATTCGTAATGGAATCCGAGGGTGATGTTGTTTGCACGGAAGGGCCGGGGTGCGGTCTCGCCAGCATTGCTCAAGGTCACACCGGTTTGAAGGGCGCCCAGAGAGCTGCAGGCGACAACAGGCGCCGCTGTGGTGGGCGTGGGATTGCTGGTGCTGCAGTACGCCGCACCCGAAGCACCGCCTTCGGCATAGCTGAAGTAGTTGTATTCCGCCTTCCAGATCCATCCAGGATGAACTGTGTAGGCGACATTCACGAAGGGAGACTGATACTTCGAGACCAGCGAACCGGCGACGTCACGCGGATCGTTGTAGAAGCGGCTTCCGTCAACGGAGTTGATGCGATAGCCAACCGCGCCCTTCAAGGAGCTGGAGGGAGAGATGCGGAGCGCCGCCGAGCCGGCATTCGTAGGAGCATCGATGAAGTCCCTGACCGGCCCGACCTCGTAGTACGTAGCGCCTCTGACCGTCGCGCCGGGGCATGCCGTACCGCTGGGAGTCATTGCGCCGGCCTGCGTCGCGCTGGCAGCCGCGTCATAGCAGATGTTGGTCCGGGTATAGACGTCGCTGTAGGAATAGTTGAAGTCGAACCCATAGTGCTCGTTCGGCATCAGCTGCGCACCCATGCTGGCAATCCGGCTGTACGCAAAATGATCGAGCGGACCGGCGTAGGTAACATCTTTTGCAGCAACGGCAGCCTGGTTGTTGTTCGTGTTGTTATGCAGCTCCATGTCGTTGTAGGCGCCGGAGATGGTCGCCCAGGACTTCGCCCTGTACAGGGTGTGCATTCTGTAGTGCTGTAACTGGCGCGGCGCAACAGGAGTGAATACGTTGTCGGCGTAGAGCATCTCGACGCTGGCATTAAGATCCCAGTTGCTGGTGGGACGCAGCGCGACGTTGAAGATCCCGCCGTTTTGATTGATCGCGACCGTTCCGCTATAAACCGCACCCACCGCTAGCGGAGCGCTGTGGAACATGCCCTCCGCGATGCCGTGCGACTGGTAGCGATACGTAAGAGAGAACGTTGCGCGCGACCAGCCATCCCACGTTGCCGTCACGTTATTGGTCACAAACCGCTGGCCCATATAGCCGGCCAGAGGCACTCCAACGGTCGGGCTGCCTTCGAACGTGGAGGCGCCCGTGGCTGCAGTCGTCGCGGTCAACCCACTTGCGTTGATCGTTTCGTTACCCGCGGTCGCAGGGGTCGCGACAGTGGTCACGCTCGTAATGCTGGCCGTTCCCGGCTGGTGCTCGGTGGAGTAATCCACCTGATCGGAGACACTGAAATTCTGCGTCGCCTGCCAGACGATGCCATAGTCGGCCGAGACTACCGCCCTCTTCGCCGTCGCGTCGCCTTTGTACGTAAGCGAGCGGGTGGTCTTGGCCAACCCCTGGAAATTCTCGTAGTAGTCGCCCAGGTTCATCTTCGCGTCGGTATAGCGAGCATCACCGTTCATCGAGACGTTTTTGATGCTGGAACTCTGGAATCGGAAGATCTCAGTGGGAAAGAGGAAACGCGTCGGCTGGGAGCGCAGGTAGCTGGTGATGACAGCGCAGGCAGGATTAATCACCGGCGGCCCGTTTGGTGTTGGCGGCGGAGAGAGGACGGGAGTGGTGCCGATACTGTTGGCATTGCAGGCACTGGCGGCGTAGGGCGTCAGGCTGTCGTAGTTAGCCAGAAGGGCAGCCGGGGTTCCGTCCGCCTCCTGCACGGTGAAGTAGGCGGGATCCATGGTGAAGTAAGAGTCGGCCTTGTAGTGGTCGATCTGCTCTTCAAAGGTCAGCCGGGTGAGCGGCACGGGCTTCCAGTCCACCGCCCCAAAGAAATTGTCGGTGCTGTTGCGCTGATACTCCTCGAGCAGGACATCGTAGGAGCCGGCAAACTGATAACCGCTGGGGCTGAGGCTCGGGCCGGAAAAGACATTCTGCGAGTACCCCGCCCGGTAGCTCAGCTTCGACAGAGGAAGGAAGGTGACGTTGGTATCGGTCATGCGACGTACCGTGTCATACAGGAACGCCGACGAGTTCAACTGCGGCCACGCGTAGGTGCCCGTAGGCGCGGCAGTGGGGCCGATAGGAATCGACTGACCCGAAGGGATATTCGGATTGCCGAGCAGATCGTAGTCGAAGTACTGGCGATCGCGGCGGAAGAGGCCGGAGAAATCGTAGACATTCCCCTTGTGGAAAGCGATCCTGGCAAAGTCGTAGGGGTCGCCGCCGAATCCGCTGCCCGCGGCGCTCAGGGAGTCGAAGAGCGTGTTCTTAGCTCCGGGGAGCGCACGCATCTCAAAGGTCTCGCCCAGAATGCGCGGCCCGGACTGCACGTTCACCAGCGTGTCGTACATCGCCTGGCTGCCGGAGACGGCAGAGATGTGCCCGCCCAGATCGACGGTCTGATGGACGGTGTATCC
>JBEKIN010000071.1:0-16028 GCA_050011735.1 Acidobacteriaceae bacterium
GGTGTGGCGCGGCTCGCCGAGCGTGTAATGCAGGAGCGTGTGGCCGCCCAGCGAGAGCGTGAGCAGTCGCCCCTCGGCAATGACGGGGCCGAGCGTAACCGCGATGATGTCGACCATGGCGCGCGTAACCCAGCCGAGGATGAAACAGTTCATCAGCAGCCCGAGATAGACGGCTTTGAACCCACGCAGAAAGGCGGCGGGACGCCCGCTGTAACGAATCTCCACCAGTTCGACGTCAGTGAGGATTTCGGCTCGGCGCCAATAGCGCGCGAAGAAAAAGACCGTCGTCATGCCGGAAAGACAGAGACTCCACCAAATCCAGTTGCCGGAGATGCCCTGTGTGGCTACGAGACCGCAGACAAACAGCGGCGTATCCGCCGCGAAGGTCGTAGCGACCATCGAAGTGCCCGCGAGCCACCACGAGACGTTGCGGCCCGAGACGAAGAAATCCTCCGTTGAGCCGCTCGCCTTGCTGCGGTAATAAAGGCCAATCAGCAGATTGAAAAGCAGGTAGGCAACGATGACGAGCCAGTCGAGATGAGTCAGAGGCATGAAGTTCCTGTGTGCCGAAGATGCAAACCAGTATAGACAGCGGGGGCAGGTCGCGGGGGCGTGCAGAGACGGCGCGACTATAGCACTTTGAGTTCAAAGTCGCCGCACTGAGTGCTCGCGCAAATTGCTCTATGTCGTGACCGCGTGCTCCCGATCATCGGTCGGTTGCGCCCCAACAGGATGCATGAGACCGCCGCGCGAGAGGCGATACCGGCGGCCGCGCCACAGAATCGTGCTGCCCAGGTAGCTCGCAGCCCAGCAACAGAAGCCGAGAAAGTCGCGAACGGGGTAGAGCAGTATCGTTCGCAGCAGATGGCGTTCCCGCACTGCCTGAGATCCAACCATCGCCGCCAGAACCATGCGATTCACAATGCTGTACGCCAGCAAAGAGAGGCCGAGAACGGGTCGATGCATCGCGGTGCTGGCCAGACACGCGAGCACTCCAAAGGGAACGCTGAAGGTCAGCGCCGTTCCCAGATGGCCAAGCGGGCGCGAGAAGCGCGTGGATTTCATCCAGCGTGTCTGGTGCTGCAACGACGCGGCGAAGCTCAGGTTGAGGATGATGTGATCGATCACGTGGTGCGAAAGCACGACCGTCTTCCCCTGAGCAGCGACCTGCGCGCCCAGGAGAAAGTCGTCCGAACAGTACGGACCGAGCACTCCGAAGCCCCCCATCCGTTGAACGCAGCTGCGGCGCACCGCCATGGTCGGCCCGAGAGCGAACTTCATGCCCTCCAGAAGATTCGCAGTCAGCACGCCGGATGTCATCTCCACCGACATCCCGGCAGCTTCCAGTTTCGACCAAAGACCCTGATCGGCGACGCCGCGATACAGGCACGTGACCGCTCCGACCTTCTCGTCGGCAAATGGCGCGATAACCTCGCGGATGTAGTTTGGTGCGACACGCACATCGCTGTCGCTGATGATGAAGATGTCGTGGCGCGCGGCAGCATCCATCAGCTCCAGGGACGAAACCTTCGCGTTGATGTAGGTCTCGTCGCCAGTGGACAGAAATCGCGCAGGAATATGTGGATAGCGGGCGGAAACACGGCGAGCGATCTCGAGGCCTGCGTCTGCGGCAGAACGGGCGCAGAAGAGGATTTCAAAGTCAGGATAATTCTGGTTGAAGAAGGACTCGATGTGAGCCTCGAGATTCGGCTCGGAGCCGTCGAGAGGCTTCAGCAGGCTGACCGGCGGTGCAAACGAAACAGCTGCTGGAACCAGGCGCTGCCGGAGAAAGCGCAGAAGTCCCACGAGAGTGAGGATCGCAAAAATTGTCGAAGTCAACAGGCCGAAGAGACCGAGATCGAACAAAATCCGAATCATAAGTACGCCTGAGGATGGCTGCTTCGCAGACCCCTCGACTCCCCGGCCGCCCTTAAGAGACTATCGTATGCTGACCTGTGCCGGAGCTTACACCACGCTGAACTTTGCGTCCTCGCGCATCCACAGCGCCAGCTGGCGGAGCAGCCAGACGTTGCGTTCGAACAACGTTGTCGCGTAATGCATGGCGGAGATGTTGTTGGTCCTGCCGGTCTGCTGCAGCCCATGCTGGCTGCGCAGCTCCTCCATCATGCCGCTGCGGTCATCGGTCATGTTCACCAGGATGTCGATCTCCAGGTCTCCGGGCGACTCAAGCGCGGCAAGGGCTGAGTAAAGAATCGTGTCCAGCGATTCAATCAGGAGTCCGGCTAGCTCTTCGCCGGCAAGTCCTGTCAGAGTCTCGGCGAAGAGGTAGACATTCTCCTCCAGGGCGCGCAGCGTGCTCTCCTTGCGTTGGAACGAAATGGCGCGCGCCGCCAGATCGGTAGCGATGGGCATCTTCAGCAACGCCTCAAGAAATTCCGCGATGTGACGGCCCAGCTGGTTGACTGCCACATGCAGTGGTTTCAGGTTGGAGCCGTCTCCCCGGCGCGCAGCGTCGATATAGCGCCCCAGCACGCTAACCGTTCGCATCTGTTCGAGAGCCACCAGATCTAAAGCGGTCTCCGGCGAGTTAAGCGAATTGTGTTGGATGTAGATCGGGCCCGAGAAGTCCTGCTCGGGTGTGGGTGGCCATAGTTTCGCTAGTCCCCTGGGCGCCCAGCGCAGACCGGCAATCGCCGTCGCAGCCACCGTAATGTTCAGCGCCAGATACGTGTAGGCCATCCGTTGCGAAATGGACGCGCCCGCGGCGTGGACGGCGGCCATAAAAAGGGGCACATGTGTCAGGCGTTCCGCGACCAGCAGCGCGCCAATCAACAGCCCTCCGGCGCAGTTAGTCATCGCCTGATACATTGCGATCTGTCGCGGCACGCCGACCATGTTGCCGGAAAGCATCCACGTAGCCAGCGCCGAACCCAGTCCAAGTCCCGCGATGACCATCATGGCGGGGAAGTCGCCGAGCTGACCCCCTCGGTTGATCGTGACCACGATGGCTGCGACCGCCGAAGAAGAATGAATAAAAGTGCGCATCAGCACGCCCAGCAGAAATGCGGCGTAGGGCCACCGCCCGAAGAAATTCGTGACGTGTGCGAACTGCGCCGATGATGCCAGCGGCTGGAATGCCTGCTTCATCATTTCCAGGCCCAGAAAGAGCAACCCGACCGACATTCCGCTGGCGACCGCGGGTTTCCACGTCTTCGCCAGTTTGAAGGCGAGAATCAATCCCGTGATCCCAATCAGAAAGAGAATGGAAAGATGCAGATCCGACGCCGCGATGAAGACCAGAAGCGCCGTGCCGATGTTGGCGCAGGCCAGCACGATCAGCGCCCGTGAAATCGGAAGCAGGCCCGTCGATACCATGCCGGACAGAATGAACGCGACGACAGACGCACTCTGCGTGATCGCGCCCAGCACCGCGCCCACCAGCCCCGCCATCAACGGCCGATACGTGAGGCGTCCCAGCGCCTGGCGAAAGCGCTGGCCGCTCATTTGGCGCAAATTGTCCGATACTCCGCTCATGCCGGAGAAGAAAAAGGCGAGTCCGGCAAGATAGAGCGCAAGCAGTTCAAGCATGGGCGCATGCATAATACCAGCGCCCCTGGCGGTTCTTGATGAAAGCGCGCCGACGTCGCGGCGCCTATGACCGGGCAGTGGTAAGTTGGTTCGGCATGGCTGAACCGGAAAGGCTCGCCCGCGGGGAGATCGATGAACCGACGGCAGTTTGTCACGAAAGGATCGCTGGCTGCTGCACTGGCACTGGCGCATTCTCCGCTGCTGGCGAACCCGGGTTCAGACGCGGAGCACGAAGACGCATCGTGCAACTTCACGACCGATGGCGCGGGCCTGATGCGGGTTTACGACGCTGCACTGGCGGCGTTGCGCGCCAACGTCGTGCGGCTGTCTGCATATCCCGGTCCTGTGTTGATCGAAGGCAGCGTCTACGGTGGTGTCTGGTTGGAATGCGCGCCGCAGGAAGGCGCGGTCTACAGCGCGTCGGGATCGCAAATCGCCCGTGAGGTTGCACGGAACAATCACCTGATCTTTTTCGCGCTGCAAAAGGAAGATGGGCAACTGCCCTGCAGCGTCAAGGCAAACGGTCCCGGCTTCGGCCAGATCCAGATGGTCGTCCCGATCGCAGCCACGGCCTGGGAATCGTCGCAGCAGACCGCCGATTCGGAGCTGCTGGAAAAGGCCTACGTTGCCTGCGGGCGCTGGGATGCGTGGCTCCGCCGTTACCGGAATACCCGCGGCACTGGCCTCTGCGAGGGCTTCTGTACTTACGACACCGGCCAGGACAACAGCCCGCGCTGGAAGGGCATTCCCAATCGCTGCCCCGACGGCGATGCGCGCAAATGCCCTCAGGCCGATGGACTGCCGCGGCTTTGCCCCGATCTTTCCGCCACCGTGTATGGCGGACGTGTAGCGCTCGCCGCGATGGCCAGAGCTCTCGGCAAGACCAGCGAGGCCGACCGATGGGCTGAAGATGCGGAGACAATCCGGCGCCTCATCGTCGACAAGCTCTATGATCCGCAGGCCGGCGCCTTCTACGATCTGGACGCGCAGAATCGATTCGTTCGCGTCCGAAGCACTGCGATTCTGGGCTTGCTCGGCGAGCACGTCGTCGACGCGGAACTCTTCGTGACGGTCTGGCGCAGGCAGGTTCACAATCCCACGGCCTTTTGGGCGCCCTACCCATTTCCATCCATCGCTCTCGACGATCCGACGTTTGTGCGGCCCATCCCGCGCAACTCATGGGGCGGCGCGGCGCAGGCGCTCACGGCTCTTCGCGCCCCTCGCTGGATGGAGCATTACGGCAAACCCGCCGATCTTGCGTGGCTTATGCAGCGCTGGCTGGAAGCCCTGCTGCGCGCGAGGGAATTTCGGCAGCAGATGGATCCCCTCACAGGCGAATTCACCCTAGCCGATCCCGGCGGATACTCACCCGCGGCTCTGGTCTTCCTCGACTTTCTGTGGAGGCTGTCCGGCGTTCGCCAGCAGGATGATCGGCTCGAGTGGAACGTTCGTCCGCCAGCGTCGCAGGGACGCTCGACCTTCGCAGCAAAGATCGCCGCCAGCACAGCCGAGCTGATTTACACCGGCTCACACGCCGAGTTGCAAGTGGCAGGCAAACCCGTCGCAGAAGTTTCCGGAACGGTGCGGCTCCTCACCACCCTCAGCGGCGATCTGCAAGCGGCCGTCGGGATCGCCGAAAAAGAATCAGCCGTAACTCTGCGACTTCCAGGGCGCCACATACAAACCCTGCGCATCGCGCCGAATCAGCGCCTCGATTTGGGTGCCGCGAGAGCATAGTCCATCCGGAACTCCACCGCCCAAAACCTTATACTGGCTTAACCAATGTCTTCCTTTCTTCCTGTCGATGAGCAGCTCGACCTGCTCGAAAAAGGCGCTGCCGAAATCATCCGCGTCTCCGATCTTCGCGAGCGGCTGGAAAAATCCCGCCAAACCGGTATTCCTCTCCGCGTCAAAGCTGGATTCGATCCCACCGCGCCCGATTTGCACCTCGGTCACACCGTGCTGATGCGCAAGCTCAAGCACTTCCAGGACCTCGGCCACCAGGTCATCTTCCTGGTCGGCGACTTCACCTCCCTCATCGGCGATCCCAGCGGTCGCAACGTCACCCGCAAGCCCATGACCCGCGAGCAGATCAGCGAAAACGCGAAGACCTACACCGGCCAGGTCTTCCGCATCCTCGATCGCGACAAAACAGAAGTCCGCTTCAACTCCGAGTGGCTCGACAAGCTTGGCTTCGAGGGCATCATCCGCCTTGCCTCGCACTTCACCGTCTCGCAGATGCTCGAGCGCGACGAATTTCACAAGCGCTTCCAGGAAGAAAAACCCATCGCCCTCCACGAGCTGCTCTACCCGCTCTCTCAGGGCTATGACTCCGTCGCCCTCAAAGCCGACGTCGAGCTCGGCGGCACCGACCAGAAGTTCAACCTCATCGCCGGACGCGAGCTGCAGCGCAGCTACGGCCAGGAGCCGCAAATCGTCCTCATGACGCCGATCATCGAAGGCCTCGACGGCGTGCAAAAGATGTCGAAGTCCTACGGCAACGCCATCGGCATCCACGAGCCGCCCCAGGAGATGTACGGCAAGTTGATGTCGATCAATGACGAGATGATGTGGCGCTACTGGACCCTGCTCACCGATCTGCGCCAGTCCGAGATCGACCAGATGCTTGACGCGGTCCGGACAGGTAGAGAACATCCGATGGTCGTCAAAATGCGCCTGGCACATACGATTGTCTCCGGGTTTCACTCGCCCGATGAAGCGAACAAAGCGGCGCAGGATTGGTCCCAACAGCACCAACAGAATGAGATCCCGGACGATGTTGAGCGAGTAACTGTCTCTGCGGAGAAGATAGGATGGCAAATCAACAGGCCGATACGGCTGGACAAGCTGATTTTTCTCATGGGACTTGCGTCCTCTAATGCTGAGGCCCAGCGAAAGATCAAAGAGGGTGCCGTCGAAATAAAGGGTGTCGGAAACAAGATCCAGATATACGTGCCGCTCGTCTCGTCGCCAACGACTCTCCCGCCTCTTCGCGTGGGCAAACGCGCGAAAATTGCAGTCATTCAGTAAGTGTTTGTATATACGGAACGCGTGTATACTAATCCATGCCGGAAGAGTTCGATGGCTTCGACTGGGACGCCGCCAACGCAGGGCATATCCTCCGGCACCGGGTGACGCCCGCGGAGGTGGAAGAAGCTGCCATCCTTCCGCATGTAACCGTTCCCGGTCAGTCAGTCGCAGGGGAGCAGCGTTGGCAGCTGTTCGGCAGGACGGCGGCAAGCCGTTACCTCGTCGTCATATTCACGGTTCGGCGGCGGCTCTTCCGTACCGTCACCGCTTATACGATGAACGCAGCACAAAGGAAGATATATGCCCCGCAAATCGACTAAGCCTCCCGTCTTCCGGTCGGAATCCGAAGAAGCTGACTGGTACGCAACGCCCGAAGGCAGGCGTCAAACTCAACGCGCCTTTGAGCGGGCGCTGAGCAATGGCACACTGGTGCGCTCGTCCGGTGTAAAGGCCCACAAAACCGATCCCAAAGTTCTCATCGCACTCATGGAGCAGGCAAAAAGGCGTGCGACTCGGGCGGTATCCATCCGCATCCCCATCGCGGATCTCGAACGCGCTCGCAGGATTGCCGAGAAGAAGGGAGTCGGCTATCAGACAGTTGTGAAGGCCGCGATTCGCGAAGGTCTCAAGCGCGTCGGCTGACCCTACCGAATCACCTTCAGCGCCAACCGGAACAACTCATCGAAATCCTCGCCCGCCGCCTTATCCTTTTCCACCGCTGTCTCAATCGCCTTCAGCGCCGCCGGCCGCTGATACCCCAAATTCACCAGCGCCGAAAGCACATCCTCCGCCGCCGGAGCCACCACTCGTCCCGTCGCAGGAGCCACAGCAAGATCATCCAGCTTCTCCTTCAGCTCCACCACCAGCCGCTCCGCCAGCTTCTTCCCCACGCCGGGAATCCGCGTCAGCATCGCGTGATCCTGCGCACGAATCGCCTCGACCGTCCGCTCCGGATTCAGTCCGCTCAGAATCGTGATTGCCAGCTTCGGCCCCACTCCCGACACCGTGATCAGCCGCTCAAACAGCCGCTTCTCGTTGCGATCCAGAAATCCATACAGTGCCAGCGTGTCTTCCCGCACGTGCGTGTAGACATACAGCGCAACCTCGCCCCCCTCCTTCGGCAGCGCTGTAAACGTCGGCACGCTGATGGTCACGTCGTAGCCCACGCCTCCGGCTTCGACGATGGCCTGACCCGGTTGTTTCGAGAACAGTGTCCCGCGCAAATGAGCAATCATCTCGGTTACAGGTTAACCCCATGCGTCTGCGGCCCGTTCGCAGTCACTTCGCCGGCGTCCCCGGATAAATCGCGATCCGATGCGTCCGCATCTGCGCCTGCAACGGGATTCCCTTCAAAGACGCGGTGATGACCTGTGACTTGCCTACCGGCATGTGGCACTCCACGCACTTGCCCCGGATGCTCTCCCCCAGTTGCCTGAACCGCCCGCACGCATGCACGCTGTGGCACGTCAGGCATCGATCCGAGAAGGCGTCCGCGCTCTCCTGCATCCGGTGCACGTTGTGGCAGGTCGAACAGGTCAGCTTCCCGCTCAGGTAGCATTTGCTCGCCTTCAGCGCGCCCACCTGATTGCCATGTACGTCCGCCGGCGCATTGGCCGGTGGCGCAGTGATCTTCAGATAGCCGGCGATATCGTCGCCCGCCTGAAACGAGAGCGCCGGCGCAATCGGTTCCCCCGGACCCGCGTGGCACAACGCGCACAGGTCCAGTTGCCGGTCGCGGACCAGCCGTGTCGGGTTCACAATTGCGATCTCCGGCGAACCAGCCGCTGGAGGCGTGGCTCCCCGTTCCCGCTCCACATGCTCCCTGCCCGGTCCATGGCACCGCTCGCATCCGATCCCTAGCACCAGGCTGTCCCGCCGATAGCGATTGCGCGGCGGGGAATTGGAGTCGAACCGCGTCATATGGCATTCGATACACCGCGGCTCGACCAGACGATCGAAATTCACCTCTCCATCCGCGTACCCCGGGCTGTTGATCCACTCGTGCGTATACGTCCAGTACGAAACCGGCAGCTCGAACAGCTCATCGCCCTTCCAGTAGAGATAGGTCTGTCCATGCCGGCCCGAACCCACCACGACGTCGAATTTCTCCGCTCGCCCGGACAGATTCTGGGGATCCCGAATATCGACCGCGCTCTGGAAGAATCCATCGTTCGCGGCAATCATCGCGAAGATCAGGATCGGATTCTGCGTACGCAGAACATTTTTCCCCGGCGCAAAGTTGCCCAGGATCGTCTTTACGCTCGGCAGACTCGAGTCGAGATAGTGCGGTGTGGCGAAATACGTCTGCGCTTCCTTCTCGTGGCACGAGGCGCATGCCGCGTCACCGGCATACGCGCTGTCCGGCGGCGGCGCTTTGACTCCCGGCGTCGCTGCTTGCTGTGCTGCGGGCGCCTGCGGTGCCGATTGCATCGGAGTCACGGCGACTAAAGCCGCCAGAAGCAGCCCTGTGAGTAACCCCCTCGCCTGAATCGGGACCGTTACTTCCGGGTCCACTGGTCCACCCAGTCGTTCACCGTCTTGTACCAAAGTTGCGAGTTCTGCGGCTTCAGTACCCAGTGGCCTTCATCGGGGAAGTACAGCATCTTCGACGGCACCTTCATCCGCTGCAGCGTGTCGAACAACTGGTACCCCTCCGACACATCCAGCCGGTAATCGAGCTGGCTGTGGACGACCAGCGTCGGCGTCTTAAAGTGCGTCTCCGCCAGCATCGGCGACCACTCGCGATAGAGCGCGCGATTCGACCACGGCGTCCCCTTGAACTCCCACTCGTTGAACCATAGCTCTTCGGTTGTGCCCCAGGCCGACTCGCTGTTGAACATCCCATCGTGGCTCACGATGCACTTGAAGCGGTCGGTGTGCCCCAGCACCCAGTCCGCCATGTAGCCGCCGTAGCTTGCACCCAGCGCGCACTCCCGCGTCTTGTCGATGAAGGGATAATGCTGCTCGGCGTAATCGAGCCCGCGCATCAGATCGATGTAGGGCTTCCCGCCCCAGTCGCCGTTGACGCGATCGACAAACGCCTGGCCGTAGCCGGTTGAACCGCCGGGATTGATCATCACGACGACGTACCCGTTAGCCGCAAACAGTTCCGCGTTCCACCGATAACTCCAGCTGTCGCCCCAGGCGCCCTGGGGGCCACCATGGATCAGGAACTTCACGGGATACTTCTTGCTCGCGTCAAAGTCTGGCGGGCGAATGAGGAAGCCCTGGACCTTGACGTTGTCGATGGACGGGAACCAGAAGGAATCCATGGCGGGGAGGTCGATCTGGTCGAGCAGTGCGGCGTTGAGATGCGTGAGCGGAGCGAAGGAATGCTCGTCGGAGCCCTCCCAAACGGCTTGCTCGGTTGGCTGCGTGGAAGGCCGATGGACAGGCGCGGAGTGTTGCGTCGAGATAATAGGGTCCACACTGGTGAAGCAGGTGGTTGTCGACCCCAAATTGATTCGATATATCTCCCCTGGTTCTGAGACAGTCATGCGGCTGGCGACGAGCGTCGAACCATCTGTCGTTACGTGTATGTCGCCGTACTCACCTATGGGAGGATCGCAGCTTTCGTGAACCAGGGAGACGTATTCGCGCCCGAAGACGCTCGTCCTGAAGATCGGTTCCTCGCCCTTGTCTCCGGCCGTGAAATAGATGAACCGCGAATCCGGCCCCCAAGCCTCCTCATCCACCCAGCGGTCAAAATTCGGCAGCACCTCACGAATCGTCTTCGTTCCCCGGTCGTAAACCACCAGCCGGAAGCGATCGCTCTCATACCCAGCCCGCTTCTGCATCCGCCACGCAATCCACTTTCCATCCGGCGAATACCGCGGCGTGAAATCCCCACCCGGGCTGGTCGAAATCTTCACCGGCTGAGCCTGCATATCCGCATTTCCCAGGTCGTCGACGAGCCGCAGCGTGAAAATGTCCACATTCGTGCTCAGCGCGGGGTCATCGACCTTCTTCTCCTCAAACGCAATCTCTTTCCCATCCGGAGAAAAATCCCATCCATCCGGCTCTCCCATAGAAAACGGCGGTACGTCATGCGTGTCACCCGGATTCAAATCCCGAAAACTCCCATCGGATACCGAAGCCAGAAACAAATGGCTCCGCTTGTCCCCCGTAAATGCGTTCCAGTGCCGGTAGAGAAGCGCCGTGAAGATCTTCGCCTTCACCTTCGACTGCTTCTGCTCGTCGTCCTTCAGTTTGTTGCACGCATTCTCATCCGCCCCCGGAACAGCTTCCCCGCCCGTCGCGCTGCACTCCGGATAAACCGACGACGTAAACAAAATGTGCTTCCCATCCGGCGACCACGTCACGTTATCCGCCTCGGTGCTGATGTGCGTGAACTGCCGGGGCTCGCGCATGGTCCCTGTGGCCGTATCAAACGAAGCCAGCCAGACTTGCTGGCTCCCATCGCGTGCGCTTAGAAACGCGATCTGTTTCCCGTCCGGCGAAAACCGCCCCCGGCTCTCGCCCGCCGACGATGCTGCCAGCGGCGTCTCTTCGCCGCCCGCTACCGGCACAATCCAAAGATGCGACGTCTTCGTGTTCTTCTCCAGATCCACATCCATCGCCGAGAACAGCACCCACTTCCCATCCGGCGAAACCGTAATATCGCCGAGGCGCCGCATCTTCATCATGTCTTCGAAGGTCATCGGGTGCTTACTGGCCGACGGTGGCTCCTGCCTGGCTCCGCTCTGCCCCGTAGCCGATGTTTGCGCTCCCGTGGTCAGCGACGCCAGCAGCGCAGCCGCAATCCACAATGGTCCCCTCATCTTTTCCCTCTCGATTGCAACGGACCATCCTAAACCGCGCGGGCCTAAACCGCGCGCGTGGGCGCGTTCACCGCCACCGGGCTGTGGAGCGAGGCGTCCATATCCGCCCCCGGCTCTGGATGCTCGTCGGGCTCGGCAGCAGGCAGCTCGATCACCACCGCAGCTCCGCGCGGATGAACATTGATCGCGGAAATCTCCCCGCCATGCTCGCGGATGATCGAGTAGCAGACGCTCAGGCCCAGCCCCATGCCCTCGCCCTGGTCGCGTGTCGTATAAAACGGATCGAAGGCGCGCCCCGGCTGCGCAAATCCCGGCCCATTGTCCGTGAACGTCACCTGTACGTTGTGGCCAACGGACGCGGCTTCCACCGTCAGCCGCCGCTCGACGCCCTCGGGCGAATCATTCATCGATCCAATCGCGTTCTTCACCACCTGCAGAAAGACCTGTCGGATCTGATCCCCGTCTGCCTTCACCCGCGGCAGATCCTCGGGAATCCGCAGCTGCAGGTCGATGTGCGCGCCATCCAGATCGTGCCGCGCCAGCCTGTCGATATCGCGCAGCAGCAGCTCAACCGAAACCGGCCCGCGGTTACCCGGAGAAGCCTTCCGGAACCGGATCAGGCTCTCGATGATCTGCTTCATCCGCCGCGCCTCATTCAGAATCACCAGCGCCTGATCGTGGATCGCCCCCTCGTTGTCCGTCATTAATTCTGCATAACCGGTGATCACGGTCAGAGGATTGTTCAGCTCATGGGCCACCCCGCCAGCCAGCTGCCCCAGGCCCGCCAGCCGCTCCGCCTGCAGCAGCCGGCGCAGCAGGATTTGATGTTCCCGTGCCGTCCCGATGCGTGCAATCAACAGCTCCAGCGGCAGCACATCCTCGGTCAGCAGCGGCTCGTCTGGCTCGCGCAGGCCGGTCAGCAGCAGCGCGCCCAGCAACTCCTGATCGCGTCCCCGGATGGGAATCGCATGCACCTGGCAAAAGTTCATCTGCAGCAGTTCGTCGCCTGGTTCCATCAGCGGCGTCAGATCCAGCAGCACCAGGTGTCCGATCTGCTGCGCGTATTGCTTTCTCTCGCCGATCTCCCTGATCTTCTCGTCGGGGGTTCGCCGCGCCAGTGCGTCCAGTGCCTCCGCCAGCGCGCCCTCGACGCCCGCACGACCCGCCAGATGCAACCGGCCCCCAGTGCTGCGCACGATGATCGCTGCCTGGCTGAACCGGCTCGCCCCTGTGATCGCCTCGCAGATCGGATCGTACTGGCTGCCGTCTTCCTCAAACGGCATCGCCTCCAGAAAAATCTCCGTGTACTTCTCCATCTCCACCCGCGCGCGCCGATCCCGCAGTTGCGCTGCTTTGTTTGACGCGATCTCGTCCTCCAGCACCAGGACAATCATCCCGACCGCTGCGATCACCTTCATCAGGTTCAGCGCCCGCACCAGCAGGATGGGCGCTCCCGTCGCCCCCATCAGCGGTACCAGCATTACCGGCAGCGACCACGCCACCAGTCCACCAACCGTGAACACCACACCCGCGCTTACGCGCTGGAACGCAATGGCGAACAGAAGGGCCGTGACCAGCAGGATCCCGCTCTGCGCCAGCGCCAGCACCCCGGCGTACCTTCCCTGGAGAGTCAGCCAGACACCGACTCCACCCACCACCGCCACCAGCAACAGGCCCAGCCATACCGGCAAAAGATGCTTCTTAAGGCTCCAGCCCGCTCCGACCAGAAGCGTCGTGAACACACAGGCCAGCAGAAGAACCCGCATCCGTGGCCCAGGCGCCGGATCGATCGACACCAGAACGGTAAAAAGTATCAGCGGCGCGGCAAACGCCACGACGTAGGGAATGCGGAGTCTTCTGCTGAAGGGCTGCGGCGCCATCGACCCCAGAAACATGATCGCCGCCATTTGCATGCTTACGCGGGAAACCGCCAGCCACATCCCCGGCTGCTCGCGCCCGAAAACCTCCATCTCCAGCTGGATCGCCGCGAACATCCAGCCCACCAGCCACAGCAACTGTCGCCGCCGCGCCGTGGGAGCTTCGCCAGCCCGCACCCGCAGCGGCGGCAACGACCGCCTCTGCAGCCACAGTGCGCCGAACACCGCCACCAGCACGAACAGCAGAATCAGCGTCGGCGCCCTGTAGAGATCCATGGTGATCGGTCCGTTCTCCGTAGGAGATTGTCTCGAGTTTAGTCGTTCGCCAGTCCCCCGAAAATGCACAAGTTGGTGCGCCGTACTGGACTTCAGCCCTGGCTCGTCGCCCACGATTTTCTCTTCCTCTGCCCGCGCCCTTAACCCGCGTGGCTTCAGCTGCGTCTATCCTGATGACAGGAGTCGCATCGTGTCTCTCGCCGTGTCCCGCCGTTTAATCCCGGTTCTTCTCGCCGCACCCATGCTGCTGCTCTCTGCGCTCGCCCTTCAGGCCCAGGCTTCCTACACCTCCATGCCCCTCGACCAGGGATTCGGACCGCTCGACCAGTCGCAGCCCGAGATTCCGTTCCAGCAGATCATCACCGAGTTCACCGCGAAGGAAGCTGTCTTCCGCCAGGCTCTCAACAACTACACCTGGCAGCGCAGCGTCCGCGTCGAGACCATTGACGACGATGGCAAACCCGACGGGCGGTACTATCAGGTCGTGGACATCGCCTTCGACGACGAGGACCGCCGCACCGAACGCGTCCTCGATGCCCCAGCCAACTCCCTCACCCGCGTCATGATGTCCCCCGCCGACTTCTCCGACATCGAAGAGCGCCTGCCCTTCGTCCTCACCACCGAAGACGCCCCGCAGTACGACATCACCTACGTTGGCAAACAGAAAATCGACGAGATCGATACCTGGGTCTTCGACGTGAGGCCCAAAATCATCGAGAAGAAGAAGCGCTACTTTCAGGGCCGCATCTGGGTCGACCAGAAGGAACATCAAATCGTCGTCACCAACGGCAAAAACGTTCCCGACGATGTCCGCCCCGGCCATGAAGACCTGTCCATGCCCTTCGTCACCTATCGCCAGCTCGTCGATGGAAAATACTGGTTCCCTGTCTACACCCACGGCGATGGCGTTCTGCACTTCTCCGCCGGTCACGGCTACCTCAGCCAGGACGTCCACATGCGCGAGACCCTGAAGTACACCAACTACCACGAATTCCACACCAGCATCCGCGTCATCTATCAGGGTCAGGACATAACCGGCAATCCGCAAAAGGGCCCGTCGGGACAGGCGCCGCCTTCGCAAACCCAGCCGCCTGCGCAGACCCCCGCCCCGCAAACGCCGGCAAAACCGCAGTAGCAATCTCGCCGGCGGTGGTCACAGCCTTGCTCGTCGGCAGCAGGACCTACGGCGTCACACCCGCCATGTATCGGCGCGCCAGTTCCGGATGCGCTCCTTGATCTGCTTGCGGTTCAGATTCTCCTCGAGGGCTTGCCGGGCCAGAGCGACGACTTCATCGTCCCCCGCAAACCGCAATCCAATCAGCTGATCCTCGCTCAGCCGGCCGATCTGCTTCTGCCACTCCGGCGGCGCCAATGCCTGCAGCCGCAACCGCTCCTCCAGCCGGATCACCCGATCCTGCACCTTCAGCGGATACCCCCGCACGCGCAGCCACAGGATAATCAGCGCCAGCGACAAAATCAGCACCCAGACATGATGGAAGTTGCGCACATGAACGAGGCTGACAATCGCGACGATCAGGTTGATCGTCACAATCAGCCCAAGGACCATGAACCACCAATCGGTCCGTACGTGGTTGCTCAGATTCTGCGGAGTTTTTTCGCTCATAAGGATTCGTTGACCGGATTCTACGCCGCGCGGCCTCGATTCCCGGCTTGCCGGGCGGCTCCTGCCGCCGTCGCTGACCCGTTCCAACCCCCGCATTTTACTGTTGAGCCACCTTGGTTCCCCCTCCGCTGGAACCCTTTGCCCCGCGCTCCGGGGCCTGGTACCATAGAACCAGCAATCCCACCGGATTCTGCCGCCCCATCGCGCGTGGCAATCCGCATCCCTCGGAGGAAATACTTGCACGCACCCGAAAAATTTCTCTTTACCTCGGAATCCGTCACCGAAGGCCATCCCGACAAAATCGCCGACCAGGTCTCTGACGCCATTCTTGACGCCTGCCTCGAGCAGGACCCCTACAGCCGCGTTGCCTGCGAGACCCTCACTGCCACCGGCCTCGTCGTCATTGCCGGCGAAATTACCACCCGCGCCTATGTCGATTTCCAGGCGCTGGTCCGCGGCGTCGTCTCCGCCATCGGCTACGACAATGCCGTCTACGGCTTCGACTCCAACACCTGCGCCGTCATCTCCACCATCAACAAGCAATCCGGCGACATCGCCCAGGGCGTTGATACCGGCGGCGCCGGCGACCAGGGCATGATGTTCGGCTACGCCTCCAACGAAACCCCCGAGCTGATGCCCGCCCCCATCTCGCTCGCCCATAAGCTCACCCGCCGCCTCTCTGAGGTCCGCAAGTCCGGCAAGCTTCCCTATCTCCGCCCTGACGGCAAGAGTCAGGTCACCGTCGAGTACGACGCCAATCACAAGCCCGTCCGCATCGATGCCGTCGTCATCTCCACCCAGCACGCTGAGACCGTCGCCAACGAAGAACTCCGCGCCGACATCCTCAAGCACGTCATCCAGGCCGTCCTGCCCGCCGAGCTACTCGACGAG
>JBEKIN010000072.1:0-17321 GCA_050011735.1 Acidobacteriaceae bacterium
CCCTACGGCGTCTACCACTCCGTCTTCGATAATTACGCGTGGTTCGTCATGAACGCCGATCCCACCTTCGTCTATGAGCAGGAAATGGCCCGCGTCTTCGGCCTCGAAGTCCTGCACATGGCCGACGCCGACGTCCTTCCCTACGACTACGTCACCTATGGCAAAGAACTTTCGTCCTACCTCGACACCGCACAGAAAAAGGCTCAGGACGCCGGCCTCACCGGCATCGACTTCGCCCCCGCGAAGGCCGCGGCTGAGAAATTCACCCGGCTCGCTCAGCAGGTGAAAGACAAACAGGACCACCCCGGCCCGGGTTCCGCATCCGCCCTCGCCGCTTTCAACACCCAGCTACGCGCCGTCGAAGGCGACTTCCTCTCCGAGCCCGGACTCCCCAATCGTTCCTGGTTCAAGCACACCATGTACGCCCCCGGCGAATACACGGGCTATGCTGCGGTCGTCATCCCCGGCGTCAACGAAGCCATCGACGCCAAAGATCAAACCCGCGCCCAGCAACAGATGACCGTGCTCACCGACGCCATCAACCGCGCCGCAGCAACCCTGGAAGCTGCCGCCAAATAGTATTTATGGGTTCACCCGCCCGGGACCCGACTGGAGATCTTCAAAGCCGCCGCGCCTCTTCACCGGCTTCTCGCCGGAATCGATCCGCCGCCCATGAGAGCTCGTCAGTGCAAATGCGCCTCCGCCCACAATCAGCAGGAACACCAACCCCAGCGCCATGCTGAAATCCGCGCGCGCCTCATGCAGCATCGCCCATACACCCTGCTGATAGAGCATCGGAATCTTGGTCGTAACAATGGCGGTGCCAATCACCGCCAGCAGCGGAATCGTCGCCAGCCGCGTCCACAGCCCCAGGATCACCATCGCCCCGCACACAATCTCCACCGTCCCCACCACCGGAGCCGTCACGTGCGGATTAGGAATCCCGATCTTTCCGAACCGATCCACACCCAGCGCCGGAAACAAAAACTTCTGAATCCCCTCGGAGACGAACACCCAACCCACCAAAATCCGTATCAGAATTACCGCTCGCATGCGCAAAACCTCCGCTCAATCCCAAGTCCGTTCGCGCGCTCCCAGCCACAGTACCAACGTCACGTCAGCCCTGCGGTTTTTCCTTGCTCCTCGCCGCCTGCTGCCCTACGCTCTCCATAGTGGGGATTGTCCGCCCAGGCGGCCAGTCCCCATTGGCGTTTTTAGGACCCGCCTCTGCAGGCTTCCCGACTCCGCCGCCGTTTGCTCTTTGATAACCACTGACTCGTTGCAACCCGACCGACGCTCGTTCCCGAAACGCGGACATGCCCATGGGCCAAACACGCTCAACCCCTGTATTTTCTATCAGTTTCTGAAGGGCCTCTTCGCAAGTAATCCGGAATCAATTACATGTCGGTTGAGGCCCTCTCGAAGTGCCCCGGATTCAACACTTGCATAAAAAGGGGGGTAGGGGTGGGCCTCTACTTGGCCTCTTCCTCAACCGCGTCGCCTTCGCCAGGCGCCAGGAACAGATTCTCTTCGAGCCCGTGCTGCCGCGTATACAGGTCGTAATACCGGCCGCCCAACGCATACAGGCTCGCGTGCGTTCCGCGTTCCACAATCAGCCCGCTTTCCACGACCAGGATTTGCTCCGCTCGCCGAATCGTCGACAAACGGTGCGCGATCACAAACGTCGTCCGACCCTGCATCAGGTAACTCAGCCCGTTCTGAATCATCGCCTCCGACTCCGAATCGAGCGACGACGTCGCCTCGTCCAGAATCAGAATCCGCGGGCTCGCCAGAATTGCACGCGCAATGGACAACCGCTGCCGCTGTCCGCCGGACAATTTCACTCCGCGCTCGCCCACGATCGTGTCGTACCCTTCCGGGAATCGCTCCGCAAACTCATCCACGCGCGCAATCCGGCACGCGTTCAGGAACTCCTCGTCCGTCGCCTCCGGATGCGAAAACAGGACGTTCTCCCTGATCGTCCCATCGAACAAGAACGATTCCTGCAGCACCACGCCCAGCTGCGAGCGATAGCTGTCCAGCCGCACCGTCGACAGATCCACCTCGTCCACCATCACACGCCCCGAATCCGGAGTGTGAAATGCGCAGATCAGGCTGATGATCGTCGATTTCCCCGAGCCCGACGACCCCACCAGCGCCGTCACCGTTCCCGGCTGCGCTTCGAACGTAATCCCGTGCAGCACCGGCTTGTCTTTTTCATAGGCAAACTGCACATCGTCGAACCGCACCTCGCCCACGATTTCATGGAGTGTCTCGATCCGTGCCGGATCGGCGAACTCATCTTTCTCCCCCAGAATCTCCATCGTGCGGTCCAGCCCCGCCAACGCCTCGGTCAGCTGCGTCCCGATATTCACGACCTGGAAGATCGGCGCGATCATATACGCCAGCAGCATCGTGTACTGGAAATAGCCGCCCGTCGTCATCCGGTGCCCGATCACCTGATGCCCGCCGATCAGCATCACCAGGCCGCCGACCACGCCCAGCACCGTCGTCGCCGCAAGGCTCAGCAGGCTCGTTGCCGTCAGCGACTTCATCACGTTGTCCAGCAGCCGCAGAACCCCAACCGTGAACACCTGCGCCTCGCGCTTCTCCGCGTGATATCCCTTCACCACGCGCACGCCGCCCAGCGACTCGGTCAGCCGGCCCGTCACCTCGCCCGTAATCTTCGCCCGCTCCCGGAAAATGGGCCGAATCGTCTTAAACGCCTTCTGCAGAACCACGACGAAAGCTCCGACCACGCCAAAAACGATCAGCGTCATTTGCGGCTGCTTGTAGACCAGATAGCCGAAGACCAGTGCGGCCGTCAGCATGCCGCCGACAAACTCCACGAGGCCGGTCCCGATCAGGTTCCGCACGCCCTCCACATCGTTCATGATGCGCGAAACCAGCAGCCCCGTTCGGTTCGCGTCGTAGAAACTCACCGCCAGCCGCCCCACATGCTGCTGCACCTGCTGCCGCAGCTCTGTGATCATGCGCTGCGCAGCCTTGGAAAGCAGCTGCGTCAGCGAAAACGAAGTCACCGCCTGGATCGCCGTCGTGCTGAAGACCAGCCCCACCAGCGGCATCAGCAACCGCGGGCTGCCCCCTGCTCCCAGAACCCGATCGATCAGAAATTTTGTCGAGAAGGGCAGCACCAGTCCTGCCACGCGGTTGATGCCCATCAGAAAGAAGCCGAACAGCAGCAGCCACCGCCGCGGCCGGATCAGCTTCCAGATTTCCGGCATCACCTTCTTCAGGTTTGGCTTCTTCTTCGGCAAATCGGCGCCCGCCCGCGCACGCGCACCCCTGCTACCGCGCTCCGCATTCATCGCTGGCACCGAACCCATTCGCACGCTACCCCGCTACAAGCCCCCAGCTACTGGCTACTGGCTACTGGCTGTCTTCTTGCCTTGATGAACGAGCGCACGCAAAGAAGCACATAAATCAGCAGCATCATCGACATCACGGCTTTGTCTTCGACGGCAATCGGCCGCGCGAACATCCGTCCGCGCTCCAGCTGGATGAAGTCCCAGATGCTCTTCGCAGTCGCCAGAAATCCCAGCAAAGCCAGCGTCACCGCGATATGCATCATCAGCTTGCGACGTTTCTGGTTTTCCGTTCTCGCCAGCAGACCCAGAATGGCCAGCACAATTCCCAGATAGGCCGGAATCAATGCCGTCGGCGCATGCCTGCCGGTCGCAACCCACACGACAACGCCGAGCAGGAACAGCAGCACCCCGAACAGAATCGTCACCTTCGCCATGATTCCTCCAGTCCCACCAGTCTACTGGAGAGCGGCAGAAACTCACGGGAGATCGGGACAGCCCGCGAGAGACTACCGCTGTATTCGCGCCGACCCGCCCTTCGCAAACGCCCGCACCTGATCCAGCGTCGCCATCGTCGTGTCTCCCGGAAACGTCGTCAGCAGCGCACCATGCGCCCATCCCAGCTTCACCGCTTCTTCCGGATCGGCGCCCGTCAGCAATCCATAGAAGAATCCCGCCGCGAAACCGTCGCCGCCGCCCACGCGATCGTAAACATCCAGCTCCGCGGTCGGCGCCGCGTACGTCTTCCCATCGACCCAGGCCACCGCGCTCCAGCTGTGCCGGTTCGTCGAGTGCACCTCACGCAACGTCGTTGCCACTACCTTCACCTGTGGATGCTTCTTCACCACCTTGTCGATCATCCCGAAGAACGCGCTGGGATCGAGCTTCGATTTCGTCTTGTCTTCGACTTTTGGCCCTTCGATCCCCAACCCCTTCTGCAAATCCTCTTCGTTGCCCACCAGGACATCGACGTGCTCCACGATCCGTGCGATCACCTCGACCGCGCGATCCGCGCCGCCACTCACCTTCCACAGCTTCTCGCGGAAATTCAGATCGAACGACGTCACCGCGCCAGCATTCTTCGCGGCCGTCATCATCTCGACCGCCAGTTGCGCCGTCGTTGGCGACAACGCCGCGAAAATACCCCCGCTATGCACCCAGCGCACACCGCCTGCAAAAATCGTCTTCCAGTCGAAGTCTCCCGGCTTCAGTTGCGCCGCTGCCTCATTACACCGGTTGTAGAACACCACCGGCGCACGCACTCCGAACCCGCGATCGCTGTACACCGTCGCCATATTTGGCCCAATCACACCGTCGTGCTTGAAGTGCCGGTAGAACGGGCGCACCCCCATCGCCCGAACCCGCTCCGCAATCAGGTCGCCGATCGGATAATCCACCATCGCCGAAGCAATCGCTGTCTTCATCCCAAAACAGTCCGCCAAATTCGCGGCTACGTTGAACTCGCCGCCGCTCACGTGGATCGCGCATTCCGTCGCCTTGCGAAATGGAATGATCCCCGGATCCAGCCGGTGCACCAGCGCCCCCAGCGACAAAAAATCCAGCTCACCCTCCTTGCGGATCGTCAGAGCAGTTCCCATCGTTCATTCACCTCTTGCTGTAGTGGTCAGACCACTTTCTGCACCATCATACCCTCACGAGCCCGCCAGCTTCCGCACATCCTCGAGCATCTGCTCCGGCGTCCACTCATTACCCGGATACCACTTGTAGATTTCTCCTTCCGGCCCAATCACCACCGTCGAAAGCGAATGCGTGATCGTCCGATCTTTCTCGGGCGTCGCACCCACATCGAAAAATTGCAGTACCTTCGGCAGCTCCTGCTCGGTCGGCGCCGCAAAATCCCAGTGCGCGAATGTCTCCTTCGTGTAATTCCCCGTATATGCGCCGCCATAGCTGCGCAGCACCTGTGGAGTGTCGTATTTCGGATCGAAGCTCACGCTCAGCAGATGCGTCTTCGCATACAGTTTTGGATCCTTCTCCAGCGCCTTGTCCATCTCGGCAAAATTCCGGCTCATCCGCACACAATAATTCGGCAACGGGCACCGCGTGTAGATGAACGTCAGAAGAACTACCTTCCCGTGCCATTGCCCCAGCCGCACCATGCGCCCACTCTGATTCAGAAAACGAAAATCCGGAACCGACTCGCCGGGCTCCAGATCGTTGTACGTCACCGCCGGCTTGTAGTCGGGCTTCGCCTGCGCGATCACGACAATCTCATTCAGCACATCCGCATTGGCGGTCGCCGTCAGCGTTGCCGTAATCTTGTCGCCGGGATGCAGCTCGCTGGCGATGTTCCGCTGCGCCAGCGTGTATGGCATCGTCATCGCATCCATATAGCCGGGAATCGCGTCCGTATCCACTATCACCGCGCCAGTCTTCGCATCGCTCGAGACCACAATCCCGCGGATGTGATATTTCTTTGCTCCCGCTTGTTGCTGCGTGGCGCCGCTCGTCTTCCCCGTACCGCGACAACCCCCAAAAAACACAATCACCGCCAGAATTGCAGCGGTGGAAATGTGCGCGCGATGAGGCTTCACCCGCCAGTTTACACTTGGATGACGATCCCCTATGACACTGGCCCGGCCCATCGCTGATGCGCTCCGGCGCGGCGCCACCGTCGTCGCCGCCAGTCCCCGCGCGGCGCGTGCTCTGCACCTCCGATTCGCAGAAGTTCAGAGCACCGCGGGCCAAACCGTTTGGCCCACGCCATTGATCTACGACTGGGATTCCTGGCTCCGCAACCTCTGGCGCGACCACGCTTTCTCCACCGATGACGCGCCCATTTTCCTCACACCATTGCAGGAGCGTACCCTCTGGACCCGCGCCCAGCGCGACGACGCTGCCCTCGTCATATCGCCGGACCTGATGGCCGCTCTCGCCATGGAGGCCTGGTCCCTGCTCTCCGCCTGGAAGGCCCACTCATCCCGCCAGCTGTCCTGGGGTTCGAACGACACCCAAACCGATGCCGAGCGCTTCCGCCACTGGGCGGCCACCTTCGAGCGCGAATGCGCCCGCCACGGATGGCTCAGCGCCAGCGACCTCGAATCGACTCTTGCCTCGATTCACGGCAATGCCGCCGGCCTCAAGCTGCCGCCTGAAATCCTCCTCGTCGGCTTCGACCGCATCACACCCGCCCAACGCGATTTTCTTGCGGCGCTCGAATCCAATGGCATCACCGTCGCCGAAGCCGGTTCCGAACCGCTGTTTTACCAGCAGGATACCCACCGTTCCTGGATCGTCGCCAATGATCGGCGCAACGAAGTTGCCGCTTGCGCTTCGTGGGCGCGCGATCTGCTGCTCGAGAACCCCACCGCCAACATCGCGGTCATTGTTCCCGGCGTCGCCGACGCGCGCGGCGAAATTGATCGCACCTTCCGCCGCATCCTCATGCCCGCGACTGAAGACGTCCGCCATCCCTCGTCCCTCATGCCATGGGAATTCTCCCTCGGCCAGCCCCTCGCCGATATTCCCGCCATTCGCGCCGCTCTTTTGCTGCTTCGCTGGATCACCGCCCCTCTCCATGAAGATGAGATTTCCTGGCTCATGCTATCGGGATTCGTCGCCGATACTGTTACAAACCATCTTGCCCTCGCCCAGCATGACGCCCGTCAGCGCCGCTACGGTTTGCTCTCGCCGGAACGCTCCCTCGTAACCTGGCGCAATGCGCTCGCCGGACTCCCTGCCCTGCGCAGTCTTCACCTCCATTTCGGCGATTTCCTGCGCGCCGCAGAATCTAACAAGGTCCGCGACGGTTCCCGCCAACCGTCCGCCTGGACCGATCTCGCCCCTCTCCTGCTCGATCGCGTCGGCTGGCCCGGCCCGCGCACTGCTGATTCCGTGCAGTACCAGGCCCTCCTGCGCTGGCAACGCCTCCTCGACGAAATGGCCCTGCTCGATTTCGACGGCGCCCGATATGACTACGACGACTTCATCGCTCTCCTCGAACGCCACGCCCGGGAAACCATCTTCGCTCCGGAGTCCTACGACGCGCCCATCCAGGTCATGGGCCCCTTCGAATCCTCCGGGCAGCAATTCGATGCCATTTGGTTTATGGGCACCGATGATGCCGCATGGCCACCGCACGGCCGCTTCCATCCGTTGCTTCCGCCCGCCCTCCAGCGCCAGTTCGCCATGCCCCATGCCACGCCCGATGACGACTGGAGCCTGGCCCATGCGGTGACATCGCGCCTGCTCGCGTCTGCCCCGCGCATCGTCTTCAGCTTCGCCCAGCGCGACAAGGACGCTGAACTCCGCCCCTCGCCTCTCATTTCCGCGCTGTTTCCGGCCGATGCGTGTCCACAATCCACCACTACCTTCGGTCCCGTACCACAGCCGTATTCCACCCCGTCACTCGATACAATCGCCGACGATTCCGGCGCATTGCCGTGGCCTCATGAACAGAACGCCGGCGGCGCCGATGTCCTCAAGCGCCAGGCTGCCTGCCCGTTTCAGGCCTTTGCCGCAAAGCGTCTCCGTGCCTCGCCTCTCGAAGACACGGAATGGGGGCTTAGCCCCGGCACACAAGGCAGCTTGCTCCACGATGTCATGTTTCGTCTCTTTTCCTCGGCTGGCCCTGGGTCCATTCGCAACCGCGACGATCTTGCGAACGCCATCGCTGCAAAAACACTTCCCGGCATCCTCGCCGCCCAAGTCGATGCCGCCCTCAACGCCCGATTCGGCTCCGCCCCTGCTGACCCATGGCAGCAGGCCTGCCTCGCCGCAGAAAAGCGCCGCCTCCTGGCGCGCATTGACGAATGGCTCCGGATCGAAGCCGAACGTCAGCCCTTCACCGTGGAAGCCTGCGAACAGCGCCTCGATGACGTCCACATCGGCGACCTGCGCCTCAATCTTCGCGCTGATCGCATCGACCTCCTCGCCGATGGCAGCCGCCTGCTTCTGGATTACAAAACCGGCCGCGTCTCGCCCGCCGCGTGGCAAGGCGACCGCCCCTCAGATCCGCAGCTTCCCCTTTACGCAGCCTACGGCAACGTCGAGAACGTGAGCGGCATCCTCTTTGCCCGCATTCGCGCAGGCGAAACCGGATTCGAAGGGCGCGTGCGTGACGCGCGTTCGCAACTCCTGGCCGATCAGGGCGCAAGAACGGTCCTCGTCACCGATCCTTATTCCGATTCCATGCGGGACGAATGGGCCCGCGCTCTCGAAAACCTCGCTGAAGAATTTCTGGCGGGCCAAGCGGCGGTCGATCCCCGTCCGCATGCCTGCGACCAGTGCCACTTCCAGGCTCTCTGTCGCATCGCCGAACTCGATCTCGCCCCCATCGGCGCCCCCGGCAACGATGACGAGGATCCCGATGACTAATATTCTCGTCGACGCACCAGCCGACGCTGCCGCGCGCGAAGCCGCCCTCGACATTCGCGGCTCGGTCATCGTTCAGGCCCCTGCAGGTTCCGGCAAAACCGACCTGCTTACCCGTCGCTATCTACGCCTTCTTGCTGTCGTCGACGAGCCCGAGGAGATTCTCGCCATCACCTTCACGCGGGCGGCCACCGCGGAGATGCGTGGCCGTGTCCTGCGCGATCTGGAAGCCGCCGCCGGCCGCCACAGCTTCGGCCCCGAGGACTTCGACCGCATGGCCGCGGCTCGAGATGCCCTTACTCACGCCGAACGGCGCGGCTGGAACATCCTCGACCATCCGGAGCGCCTCGCGATCGAGACCATTGACTCGCTCTGCCTCCGCATCGCTCACGACCGCCCGCTACTGGCACGCCTTGGCGGCCGTTTTCAGCCCATTGAAGAAGCCGACTCGCTCTACGCTCTCGCCGCCCGCCGCACCCTCGAACACCTCGGCGGCGCGAATGCCTCGCTCGACGAGGCTCTCGCCCGGCTTCTCGATCTCCGTGACAACCGCCTCGCCGGCTGCGAATCGCTCATCGCCGAGATGTTGAAGGTGCGCGATCAATGGCAGGACGTTTTCCCGCTTTCCTCGGAAATGAGCGAAGATGACTGGGCCGATCTGCGCGTTAAGCTCGAAGCTCCCTTCAATCGCGAGATTCACCGCGTCCTCACCGAGGCCTGGCGCCTTCTCAGCGATCAGGAGGCGGTCGCCAGGCAGTTGCTTCAACTCGCCAACTACGCCTGCTCGCAGGGAAACGAGGACGTCGCCGCCCTGGCTGGCATCCAGGCGCTCTCGCCGGCAATGTCACGGGAACACTGGACCAGCATCTGCGATTTTGTGCTCACGGGCGACAACGAATGGCGCAAGACCGTCAACGTGCGCCAGGGCTTTCCCGCCACCGGGCGCGAAGCCAAACTACGCAAATCCGACATGCAGGCTCTCCTGCACTGGCTCCATCACAAGCCGGAGCTCCTCACCGCCCTCGGCGCCATTCGCCGCTTGCCCCCCGCCACCTACACCGAAGCCCAGTGGACCACCCTTCGCCACGTCTTCACGGTCCTGCGCCAGGCCGTAGCCGAGCTCAACGTTGTCTTCGCTGAGCACAACAAAGTGGACTTCACCGAGCTGAACCTCGCCGCCCTCCAGGTTCTCGAGAAATCTCCGGAGCGCGTCATCGACATCGCTGGCAACCTGCATCATCTCCTCATCGATGAGTTCCAGGATACGTCGCGCCGCCAGCACAAGCTGGTCTCCGCCCTTCTCAGCGTCTGGGATCCTGGCGAGCATCGCACCTGCTTTCTCGTTGGCGATCCGATGCAATCGATCTATCTGTTCCGCCAGGCGGAGGTCGAGCTCTTCACCCACGTCCGCGATCATGGCATCGGCCCCGCCGGCAACCGCCTTCTCTGTCAGCCCGTGCAGCTTTCCGTCAATTTCCGTTCGCACGCAGGCCTTACGGATTCCCTCAACGCCATTTTCGACCTCATTTGCGCGGAGGAGGCTCCTCCCGGTGCTGCCTCGGTCCCATTCGCGCGCGCCACATCCTCCGCGCTCGCCGACCTCTCCCAGCTGTCATTGCATATTCATCCGCAGGTGATCGGCGCCGCAGATCGTCGCCCCAGCCTGGCGGACATCGCCAACGCGCAGCAGCAGGAAGCTCTCGACATCCTTCAGATTCTCGAGCAAAATCTCCCGCGCATCGCCCAGGCCCAGGCTGCCGACGCCGAATACCGCGTCGCCATCCTCGTCCGCGCTCGCACTCATCTTGCCCAGATCGTTCCGCTGCTCCGCCGCAACAAAATCCCATTCCGCGCTGTCGATATCGAACATCTGTCCGAGCGCCAGGAACTCCTCGATCTCCTCGCGCTCACCCGCGCCCTGCTCCACCCCATGAATCGCATCGCCTGGCTTTCAGTACTGCGTGCGCCCTGGTGCGGTCTCACTCTTTCCGACCTCCACCTCCTCACCGGCTCCGACCGCCCCGAATTCAAAGATCTGTCGATCGTCGAGCTCATCGACCGTCACCGGCACCTGCTCTCGACAGACGGCCAGCAACGCCTCTCCCGCACCACCGAAATCCTCCGCCGCGCCCTCGATCTCCGCTGGCGCCAGTCTGAATCTCCTTCTTTCTCCTCCTGGATCGAGCGCACCTGGCGCGCACTGGGCGGTCCCGCCTGCATCGATGCGGCGGCTTACGAGAACACCCAGGTCTTCTTCTCTTTGCTCGACGCCGTCACGCCCGACGGCCTCGCTCCCTCCACCACCGAATTCGATGCGGAGTTTAACCGCCTCTTCGCCCAACCCGACCCCGCTGTCAGCGAACGTTGCGGCATCCAGCTCATGACCATTCACAAGGCCAAAGGCCTCGGCTTCGAAGTCGTCATCGTTCCCGGTCTCGACCGCAAGTCTTCCGGCGATCCGAAGCCGCTTGTCTGCTCTCTCGAGCGCACCAACCCCTGGAACTCCAGCGAAAATGAATTCCTCGTCGCTCCCATCGGCCTCCACGGAGAAGACACAGAACCCCTGTACGCCTGGGTGCGCAATCAGCGTCAGATTCGCTTCGACGAGGAGCGCAAGCGCCTCCTCTACGTTGCCTGTACGCGGGCGCGTCGCGAGCTGCATCTCCTCGGCACCGCTGTCGCCTCCGCTTCCGGCGTCAGGTACGAGAACAAGGACAGCCTGCTGGCCACGGCGTGGCCCGCGCTGCACGCGGACTTCGAATCGGCCTTGCGCGAACCTCCAGTCGCGCCCCCCGCCCGCGTTTTCGCCTTCCCCGCCCCCGGCGTTCTCGAAGAAGTCGCCGCCGTCGGCGAATCGGCCCCTCGTCTCACCCTGCGCCGCCTGCCCCTCGATACCGTGCAACCCCCGCTCCCGGCAAATGTCGCCGTGACCGGATCAATTTCTTCCGTCCCTGCGGATACTCCCGAATTCGTCCGTCCCGAGGGCTCCCGCCAGGCACGCCTGATCGGCTCCGTGGTGCATGCCCTTCTCGAGCGGCTCGGCCCCGATCTCCCCCGCCTCGACGCTGCCCAGCTCCGCTCACGCGTCCTCACCCCGCTCCGCGCGTCCGCTCTCACCGGCGACTCCCTCAAATCTGTCACCAGCACGGTTACACAAATGCTGCTTGGCTGCGCGACCGATCCGGTCTGTCGGTGGATTCTCGACCCCCACGCTGGCGCCCAGTCCGAAGTCTCATGGTCCGGCGTGGTCCCCGGAGAATCCGGCTCCCGCCTTCGCACCTTGCGCGCCGATCGCGTCTTCTGCGCCGGCCCTGAACCGCTCACCGAGGGCTCCGATTATTTGTGGGTAATTGACTACAAGACCAGCGGCCGAGCTCCCTCCGGCGCCCTTTTTCTTCAGGCAGAGCGCGCCCTCTATGCCCCGCAGCTACTCGCCTATGCACGCGCGTTGCGCGCCCTGCACGGGCCGGAAACTCCGCTTCGCCTGGGGCTGTATTATCCGGCTATCGCCGTGCTCGACTATTGGGATCCCGGCCCCGCATAGGGCCCCAGCGGTTTCCGGGGCGATCCGCTCTCGATCGATGCCGCTGCGGCTAGCTGTTGCCACCACGCTGGCTGTTGGTCGCTCCCGCACCCACGTTGTGGCGCACATCCGCTCCACGCACCCAGAAGATCACGTCTTCGGCGATGTTGGTTGCGTGATCGGCCACACGCTCCAGCGCCCGCGAGATCATCAGCGCATTCAGTGCCTGCGGGGCCAAATTTGGCTCCTTCTTCATCAGGTTCAGCAGCGTGTAGTGCGCCGCTCCATTCAGCTTGTCCACGCTGTCGTCCATCAAAAGCACGGCCTCCGCCATGTCGGCGTCGCCTTCGATGAACGCCTGCAGCGACTTGCGCACCATCCCGCTCGCTAAGTTCGCTATCCGCGGAATATCGATCGGCAGCTCCGCCACAGGAAACGCCTGCAGCTCGCGCACTCGATCGCTGATCACCCGTGCCGAGTCGCCGACGCGCTCCACGTCCGCGTTGATCTTGATTACCGACAAAATAAAGCGCAAGTCAATGGCCATCGGTTGCTCCATCGCCAGCAGGTCCAGCGCCATCTGATCGATTTCCCGCTCCAGACGATTGATTGCCATCTCTCCGCGATCCACGAGATCGCAAATGGAAAGATCGCGCACCCGGTACGCCTCCACGGCGCGCTGGATCGACTGCTCGGCCATCCCCGCCATCACCAGCAGCTTTTCCTTCAAGTCGTCGAGGTTTTGCTGGAATCGGATCCGCATTATCCAAACCTGCCCGTGATGTAATCTTCCGTCCGCTTGTCTCCGGGGTTCGTAAATATTTTGTGCGTCGAATCGAATTCGACAAGCCTGCCGTTCAGAAAGAACCCGGTGCGCTCGGCCACGCGCGCCGCCTGCTGCATGTTGTGCGTCACAATCACGATCGTGTACTGCACCTTCAGCTGGAAGATCAGATCCTCGATCTTCGCCGTCGACACCGGATCCAGCGCCGACGCCGGTTCGTCCATCAGCAGCACCTCCGGATCCACAGCTAGCGCCCGTGCTATGCACAGCCGCTGTTGCTGGCCGCCGGAAAGGCTCGCGCCGGATTTCTTCTTTAGCTCGTCCTTCACTTCGTCCCACAGCGCCGAGCTCTTCAGCGATCGCTCGACCACCTCATCCAGCACGCGCCGGTTACGGTAGCCGTTCAGCCGCAGTCCAGACGCCACATTGTCGTAGATCGACATCGTCGGAAACGGATTCGGCCGTTGAAATACCATCCCGATCCGCCGCCGTACTTCCACCGCCGAGGTCTCGCTGTAGATATCCTGGCCCCCAACCTTCACTTCGCCCGTCACTTTTGCGATCGGATTCGTTTCGTGCATCCGATTCAGACAGCGTACAAACGTCGACTTCCCGCAGCCCGAAGGCCCAATCAACGCTGTCGCCTCGTTCGCCGGAATGTGCAGCGTGATGTCCTGAAGCGTGTGGTTGGCCCCATACCACGCGTTCAGGTGGTTGACCTCAATGCTGACCCCCATCCTTAGCTTGCCCCTTTCAGCACGCCGCGCGTGGTCACGTACCGCACCAGTGACACCGAAACCACAATCAACACGATCAGCACCAGGGATCCTGCCCATGCCAAACGGTGCCACTCGTCATAGGGGGAGAGCGCATACACGTAAATCTGCAGCGGCAATGCCGCAATCGGCTGGTTCAGCGCCGTGCTCCAGAACTGGTTACCGAATGCCGTGAAGATCAGCGGCGCCGTTTCCCCGGCTACTCGCGCAAACGCCAGCATGCACCCCGTGATCACGCCCGGCATCGCCGTCTTCAGCGTAATCGAGATCATCGACCGCCAGTTCGGAACCCCCAGCCCCAGCGCCGCCTCGCGAATCGAGTGCGGTACCATCAGCAGCATCTCCTCGGTTGTCCGCGCCACCGTCGGAATCATCATGATCCCCAGAGCCACGCCCCCGGCTAATGCGGAATATCCCTTCGTCGGGACCACGATCAGGGCATACACCGCAACCCCCATCACGATCGACGGTACGCCGTTCAGCACATCCGCCGTGAATCGCACCACAGTCGACAGCTTGCTCCCGCGCCCGTACTCGGACAGGTAAATTCCCGCCGCAATGCCTACCGGAATTCCCAGCGCGCTTGCCACTCCCAGCAGTACCGCGGAGCCGACGATGGCGTTCGCCATGCCTCCGCCCTCTTCCCCTACCGGCGCCGGAATCTTCGTGAAGAAATTCAGGTTCAGCGAGCTCGCGCCCTTGTACACCAGGTCGATGAAGATGGCTACCAGAGGGGCGATGACCAGAATCGTGCTCAGCACCGCCAATCCCGATGCCGCATGGTTCGTAAACCATCGCCAGCGGCGATTCGCAGCGCTCGACTTGAGTTGGTTCGCCATATTGCTCAGGCTGCCCTCGCCGGTGCGCCCCTGGTCACCGCCCACACCAGCAGCCGCGCCAGAATGTTCACCACGATCGTTACCAGAAACAGCGCCAGCCCAATCTCGATCAGCGCGCTCCGATAAGTATCATCGGACGCCTCGGCGAACTCATTCGCGATCACGCTCGCCATCGTCGCAGCCGGCGCCAGCAGCGACCTGGAGATCGTCGGGCTGCTGCCGATCACCATCGCCACCGCCATCGTCTCGCCCAGTGCCCGCCCCAGCCCCAAAATGATCGATCCCACGATCCCGATGCGCGCGTTGCGCAGCACCCCCATACGGATCATCTCCCACCGTGTCGCTCCCAGCGCCAGCACCGCCTCCCGCTGCGTGTGCGGCACGGCCGTCATCACTTCCCGCGTCAGCGACGAGATAATCGGCAGAATCATGATCGCCAGAATCACCCCCGCCGCGAACATCCCGATTCCGAAATCCGGCTGCACGAATAGTCCCGTCCAACCCAGCAACTTGATCAGCACCGGATCCACATAGACCCGCAACAGCGGCACCAGCACAAAAATCGCCCATAGCCCGTAAACCACGCTCGGAATTGCTGCCAGCAACTCAGTCAGAAACGACAAAATCCCGCGCAGCGCCTGCGGGCACATCTCCGTCAGAAAGACGGCCACTCCCACCGCCAGGGGCACAGCCAGAACCAGCGACACGATCGACGAAACCAGCGTCCCGTACATGAAAGGCAGCGCTCCGAAGTTCTCATTCACCGGGTCCCAGGCACTGCCCACGAAAAACTTCATCCCGAACTTTGCCAGCGTCAGCTTGGAATTCACCACCAGTTCGTTGGCAATCAGCGCCACGATTGCGAAGATGCTCAGCGCGCACAGCAGCATAAGCCATCGAAACGTCGCGTCCGCGACCCTTGAGTTCCCCCGCTCCCGCAGAAAAGTTCGAATCGCCGAGGCGGGCGGTGGGGACGGCACAGCCACCGGCACAAGACCGCCTCCCAGCGCGGCCGCGTCCGGTGCTTTCGGTGCGCGGGGTTCCTGAATACGCAGATTCACGACTCGTTTACCCTAATCCGGCTTTTTGAACGCCACGTTAAACGCCATGAAAAACAAGGAAATAAACCATCCAAAAGGGGCTTCTTTCCTGGTTCAAACCGTCCTCGCCGTCCTTCCCGACTCGCCTCAGCGGCTGAGACGCTCCGGCTCTGCCCCACGCCCTGACCCAAGTAAAAGGGCGCACCCAAAGTGCGCCCCCCTGACTTCCGACCAACTGGGATTCCTCCCTACTGCAGCTTGTCTACCGTGGCCTTCACCTTTTCCGCCACCGACTGCGGCAGCGGTGCGTAGTCCAGAGTCGCCACCTGGCCCTCTCCCTGGTTCAGCATCCAGTTCAGGAAATCCTTGATTACCTTCCCCTTGGTTCGGAATCAGCAGATAGGTGAAGCTCGAGATCGGATAGGCGTCCTTTCCCGGTGCGTTCGTAATCGATACCCGGAAGTCCGCTGGCATCGTCTTCACCCCCGCTGCTGCATCTGTCACACCCTCGATACTCGCCTTCAGCCATGTCCCCGACTGGTTGCGGACGTAGCCATAGGGGATCTTGTTCTGCAGCGCGTAAATCAGCTCCACATACCCGATCGCTCCAGGCATCTGCCGCACCAGCCCGGCCACTCCTTCGTTCTGCTTGCCGCCAATGCCCTTCGGCCAAGCCACCGCCGAATTGCTGCCGACGTTGCTCTTCCAATCCGGGCTCACTTTGGAGAGGTAATCGGTGAAGATAAAGGTCGTCCCGCTGCCGTCCGACCGGTGTACCACGAAAATCTCCTGGTTCGGCAGCTTCGCCCCTGGATTATCCTTCGCAATACGCGGGTCGCTCCAGTTGCTGATTTTGCCCAGATAGATGTCCGCCAGTACGTCCGGCGCAAACTTCAGGTCGTTGCCCAGGCCCGGCAGGTTATATACCGGTACGACCGCCCCCAGTACCGTCGGAATATGCACCAGCTTGATTTTCGACTGCGCCAGCATCCCGTCCGTCATCGGCATGTCGCTGGCCCCGAAATCCACCGTTCCCTTCGTCACCTGGTTGATGCCGCCACCCGATCCAATCGACTGATAGTTAATCTCCACCCCCGGATGCTGCTGGCTGTATTCGCTGAACCATTTCGAATAAATCGGATACGGAAATGAGGCTCCCGCTCCATTGATCTTTTGCGCCCCGGCGGTGCAGGCTGCGGACACAACCAGCGCAGCCGTTAGAATCAAGCTCTTTCTCACGGACTTCCCCCTCGGATACCCTGAGCCGATTCTTGTTCCCGATTGTTACAGCCCGTTTACAAGGCCGTAAAAAGCGGAACAATGCCCGGTTTGCGCATCCGCTGCTCGAAGGGTCTCTTGCGACGAAGCTGCCTCGCCTGGACGGGCGGCTTCTAGTTCGCTGGCAGCACCAGGTATTGCTCCAGCTTCCCATCCGGCATCGTGTATGTCGTGATCGTCAGCCGCTGGGCACTGTTCGGAAACTCCACGCGAAAAACTCGAAACGTCATCCCGCCGCGCAGCTCGTCCGCAATCTGCCTGACGCTTGACGGCTTCCCCAGCGGAGCCAGGCTCGACTGGAAATCCCCAATCGCCTGCTCGCTGAAATACGCGTTACACCATGGCGTGAACGACGCACGGTCGATCTTTCCCTGCTGGAAGTTCTCGAACAGCTCCCGCGCCTGTGCCTCCGCCGCGCTCG
>JBEKIN010000073.1:0-15908 GCA_050011735.1 Acidobacteriaceae bacterium
GAATGGAACATGAGCAAAGTTTGGTTCATCACGGGTGCCGGGCGCGGCATGGGCGTAGATATTGCGAAGGCGGCTCTGGCGGCAGGCTATAAAGTCGTCGCCACTGGTCGCAATACTGACAAGGTGGCCGAGGCTTTGGGAAAATCCGGCAACCTGTTGATCGTGAAGCTGGACATTACCAAACCCGCTGACGCTGAATCCGCCGTTAAAGCGGCTGTGGAGAAGTTTGGCCGCATCGATGTGCTGGTCAACAATGCCGCAAACTTTTATGCGGGCTTTTTTGAAGAGCTGACGCCGGAGCAGATGGAGCGGCAAATAACAACCAGTCTTATCGGCCCTATGAATGTCACCCGCGCCGTTCTGCCCGTCATGCGCAAGCAGCGTTCGGGCCTGATAATGACGATCTCCTCTACTGCGGGTCTGACCGGTTTTGAATTCGGTACCGCCTACGCGGCGTCAAAGTTCGGCCTTGAGGGCTGGATGCAGTCGCTGCAAGCCGAAGTGGAACCGTTTGGCATCGATACGATCATTGTCAATCCGGGCTTCTTTCGCACTGAGCTTCTCACCGAGGGATCAACGAATTTCGCAGAGCCGACCATTGAGGACTACAACGAGCGCAGAGCAAAGCAAATGGAATTTTGGAAAGGCTACAACGGTCAGCAGTCGGGCGATCCAGCCAAACTGGCACAGGCGTTGATTACGATTTCAAGTCAGGATAAACCGCCGCGCCGTTTCATTGCAGGCGCAGATGCCGTCGAGATAGCAGAAAAGGCGGCTTCAACGCTTCACCAGCAGACCGATGCCTACCGTGAGCTTTCTTCGTCCCTCGCATACTCATAGAATCGGCGATCCAGCACAACCGTGAGGAAATGCCGGGTCATAGAATGGCGTATTGATGCAACCCACGACGCGCATTCTCATCGCCGGCGGCGGCACGGGCGGGCACATCATTCCGGCCCTCGCGATTGCCGACGAACTCAAGGCCCGCCACGCGGCCGAAATTCTCTTCGTTGGGACCGCGCGCGGCCTCGAATCGCGCCTGGTTCCCCAGGCCGGCTACCGGCTGGAGCTCATCCGGGTCGGACAGCTCAACCATGTTCCGCTGGCGACGCGGCTAAAAACGCTCGTCGATCTCCCCGCGGGCCTGATGCAGTGCGTACGGCTGCTGCGGCAGTTTCGGCCCGCGGTGGTGATCGGCGTCGGTGGTTACGCGTCGGGTCCGGTGATGGGTGCGGCGATCCTGCTCGGGATTCCGACCCTGGCGTTTGAGCCGAATGCCGTACCCGGCCTCGCGAATCGGCTGGTCGGGGGCAGAGTGAAGGCGGCTGCGGTGAACTTCGAGCCCGCGGCGCGCTATTTCCGCAACGCCCACGTCACCGGGATCCCCGTGCGGGCCGAATTCTTCCGTCTTGCGCCGAGGCCTGCGGGAGCGCCTCCCCACCTGCTCGTCTTTGGCGGCAGCCAGGGAGCGCGGGTGCTGAACCATGTCATGCCGAAGATCGCAGCAGCCCTGCTCGAGGCAGTTCCGGGATTGACCATCCTGCATCAGGCCGGGGCGCGCCACGCCGAAACTACGTTGGCTGCTTACGAGGACAGCAGGGCCCCGGCAGATCGGTGGCAGGTGGAGGCATTTCTTGACGATATGCCGCGCCGGTTTGAAGCCGCAGACCTGGTGCTTGCCCGCAGCGGCGCGTCAACCGTCGCGGAGCTGGCCGCCGGAGGAAAGCCTGCGGTGCTGATTCCCTTCGCGCAGGCGGCGGACGATCATCAGCGCAGAAATGCCGAAGTGATGGCGCAGGCCGGAGCCGCGCGGGTTCTGTTGGAAGGGGATCTGACCCCGGAGCAGTTGCGGGGGACGCTCAGCGATTTGCTGGCGCAACCGGAGAAGCTCCGCGAGATGGCCGAGAGCGCGCGGACCCTGGCGCATCCTGACGCCGCGGAGCGGATCGCGGGCATGGCCATCGCGCTGGCGAGGCGGGATTTTCGCAAAGAAGCGCTTTAGGCAGCAAACACAATCCAAAAACACGAAGGCCCGCTCCAGGGAGCAGGCCTTGTTGTGCTGGGTCGCTGAGGATTACCGGTGTCCACCACCGCCGTGGGAGCCACCGCCTCCGCCACCATGAAAACCGCCGGACGCTCCGCCTCGGAAGCCGCCCGCCGAACCACCGTGGAAGCCGCCAACGCTGCCGCCGCGGACTCCGCCTGAGTAGCCGCCGCGATACCCGCCAGCGTAGCCATGGTAGCCGCCAACGCCCGCTCCACCGCGATAGCCGCCTACAGCACCGCCGCGATAGCCACCGGCGTAGCCGCCGCGATATCCGCCGGCGTACCCACCACGGTAGCCGCCACGGTAGCCAAAGCCGCCGTAATAGCCGATGTGGCCGTATCCGTAGCCCCATCCACGTCCGTACCATCCATGGAACCAGGGACCGGCGCCGATGAACACGCCGCCGTAGAACCAGTCAGGACCCCAGTAGCCATAAGGGGCGCAGGCGTACGGGTAATACGAGTAATAGCCCCACTCGCAGACGGGTGGGCCGCCAAGCTCGTAGGGAGCCGGGTAACCGACTTCCGGGCCGATGCCGATACCGACGGCGACCTGGGCCTGTGCCGGCTTTGCCAGTGCAAAGGGCACTGCCAGCAACGCAACCAACATAACGGAGCGCAGTACGCGCATGATCGAACCTCCTGTCAGACCGCCCTCAATATTGCTTCTCGCGTCTGACGCTGCCCCCGCATCCTGTCGAGGAGCGGGAAGCTTCGCTACCACTACTAACGTTAGACGCGGCAAAATGTTGCTGCGACTCGTTAATACCCATCAGGATAATCGATTCAGCGCCAAAACAAGCCAGTCGCTTTTGCCAACCCCCAAAACGCCGCTACCAGCGCCGCGGCGGGGGCGGGTAATACCAATAAGGATGGTAGTAGCAGGGGCTGGAGCAGATGGCCATCAAAAGAGCGATCACCCAGCCGATGCCAGTCCAGCCGAGGAAAAGGTTGAACAGAAAGATGCCGGTCGTGTTGTGGGTATGCCGGGCAGCCGCGATCAGCGAGGGCAGGAAGTAGACGGCAACGCCGATGAGTCCGGCCATAGAAGCCTCCGCGTGGTTTCCAGAAAGAGCATACGCAGCGGGCGGGAAACTGGTTCCCTCAGACTATAGCTGGAAATTGGTTCGAAACGCCGGATTTTCGCGGGGTTGAAACCAGGCCTGAAACGGCAACGCACCCGGAAGCGGGGAGCTTCGACGGGTGCGCATGGGCCGGTTTTTGGGGACGCGGCCCTCATCCTGTTTGCTTACCGGCGAAAACGCACGGGGTAGTGGTAATCGTGCCGGAAGTCCCGCACAACCACGCGGCGATCGAATCCGCGATAGTTCCAGCGGCCAGGAACGAAAATCGGGCCGTTGTAATAGCCGGCCGACCATACATAACCCACACCCGGGCAGGCCGGAACGGCAGCGACGACGACGGGAGCGCGAACGCCGACGAAGACTCGCTGAGCCTGTGCGCCCGCGGCGCCCAAACCCAGAATGCCGGTCAATGCAAGTGCGCGAAGAATGCTTTTCATAACGAGACCTCCTGGTTTCCGCTTCGAACTTCTCTCGAAGTTTGGAACCTCTCATCCGGCCTCTTTCTCCGGATCGTCTCTCGCAGGGAATGAACGCAAATTCGCCCAAATTGTTGCGCGGAACGATGCACAGGTGAAAGCCGTTGTCAAGATGGCTTTTGTCACCGTCCCTGCATCGGGTCCGGCGCGGTGGGAGAATAGAGGCATATGGAAATGCTCGGGCTTTATCTTTCTATTCCGTTTTGCCGCTCCAAATGCACCTACTGCAACTTTGCCTCCGGCGTATTTCCCGCCGGCTATCACGATCGCTACATCGCGCGCATCGAACAGGACCTCATTGCCATCCGCAAGCGCGCGAAGAACTGGGGCGCTCAACTGCCTCAGGCTGTCGACAGCATTTATCTCGGCGGAGGCACGCCGTCGCTGCTGTCGCCCGCTTTGTTCCGGCGGCTCTTCGCCAGCCTGCGTCGCGAATTCGCCGTGTTGCCGACCGCGGAAATCACCGTCGAGTGCGCGCCGGGGCAGCTCGAGCCCGCGGTGCTCGAGACCCTGGCCGAATGCGGTGTCACGCGCGTCAGCTTCGGCGTGCAGTCATTTGTCGACCGCGAAGCGAAGGCCATCGGCCGACTGCACAATCGTGCCGCCGCGCTTGAAGATATCCGCCGCGTTCGGGCTGCTGGCATCGGCGATATCAGCGTCGATCTCATCGCTGGTCTGCCGGGGCAGACGGTGGACTCCTGGTACGAATCGCTGGGCGCCCTCGCCGAATCCGGCGTCGATCACGCCAGCATCTACATGCTCGAAGTCGACGACGAATCGCGCCTCGGCCGCGAGCTGCTGGTCAATGGCGGACGCTACCGTGCCAAAGAAGTTCCCGGTGACGACCTCATCGCCGATCTGTACACCGAAGCGATCGCGTTTCTCGCCGGACGCGGCCTCGCCCAATACGAGATTTCCAATTTCGCGCGGCCTGGCAGCGAGTCGCAGCACAACCTCAAGTACTGGCGTCGTCAGCCTTATCTCGGATTCGGACTCGACGCCCATTCCATGCTGCGCACCCATGCGGGCGCAACGCTGCGCTTCGGTACGACCGACGATTTCGACGCGTATCTCGAAAGTCCGGGGTGGAGCGAGCCGCGTCGCCTGGATCGAGAAGAGGAGATGGAAGAGGCGTGGTTCCTCGGTCTGAGGCTGAACGAAGGCGTGAGCCTCGCCGCGCTGCGGGAGGAATTTTCTTCGTCTGCGGTGCGCGGATTCCTCTCCACAATCAGCGAACTCGAAGACGAGAGCCTGATCACCTTCGTGGGCGGCGACCGTGTCACGCTTACCGCGCAGGGTCGGCTGCTCTCAAACGAGGTTTTCGGACGATTCCTGGCCGAGCCGGCCGTCGCCTAGGCCTCGACGAAGCGTTGTTGCAGAATGGAAATGAATGTCCTCTGAGACGGCTGTACTCACCGAAGATGGTGCTGGTAACTCTGCGCCTGTCGCCGTGATCGACCTGCGCAGCGACACCGTCACCAAACCTACGCCCGCGATGCGCGCCGCTATGGCCGCGGCCGAGGTCGGCGACGACGTCTACGGTGAGGATCCCACCATCAATCGCCTCGAAGCCCGCGCTGCGGAAATCTTCGGCCGTGAAGCCGGGCTCTTTCTGCCCAGCGGAACGATGGGAAATCAGACGGCGATCCGTCTGAACACCCAGCATGGCCAGGAAGTCATCTGCGATGCGCGCTCGCACATTGTCGAGTGGGAGATCGCCATGGCGTCGGCCTTCTCCGGCTGCCAGCTGCGCACCATTTCCGCGAAGCGCGGCATCCTCACATGGCGCGAGATCGAGCCGCACATCACCGGCAAGCACTACCATCGCGCCCCAACGGGACTGATCGCGCTCGAGAACACGCACAACATGGCGGGCGGCACGGTGACGCCGCTCGCGGTCATGGAAGAAATCTGCGCGGGAGCACAGGAGCGCGGTGTGCCGGTCCATCTCGACGGCGCGCGCATCTTCAACGCTTCGGTCGCGCTCGGAATCGGCGTTCGCGAGCTGACGCGCGGCCTTTCCACCGTGATGTTCTGCCTCTCGAAAGGACTGGGCGCACCGGTCGGCTCCATGCTCGTCGGTACGTACGATCAGATGGACCGCGCGCGTCTGATCCGCAAAGCGCTCGGCGGCGGCATGCGTCAGGCAGGCATCCTCGCCGCGGCCGGGCTCATCGCTCTCGAAGAAGGGCCCAAACGCCTGCACGAAGATCATGCCAACGCGCGCCTGATCGCGGAAAGGATCTCCGAGGCGCCGGTGGAGTTCGACCTCGATGCGACGCGAACGAATATGGTCCGCATCACCCTGCCCAATCAGGGAGACGCCGAGGACTTCGTCGCAAAGCTGAAGCGGCGCGGAGTTCTGGCCAGCACCACCGGTCGCCACAGCATTCGCTTCGTCACCCACAGAGATGTGGATCGAGCTGCGTGCGAAGAGGCGGCGCGCATTGCCGTCGAGGTCCTGACGGCATAGTCGCATCCGCGGCGCGGGGCTATCGTTGCAACGAGATACGGCCGGCGGCTGCGGCGCGTAAAACGCTGCCGCCAGAGCCTGAGTGATCACGGTTTCCCCGCATCCAAAGTCTATAATTAAGGTTGATGCCTAAGTATTCCATCGTCGTTCCGTTCCATAACGAACAAGAGAACGTCACCACGCTCTACGACCGCCTGAAAGAGGTCATGGAGCACGTCGGCGATCCCTTCGAGCTGGTGTTTGTGGATGACGGCTCCAACGACCGCACCTGCCGGCTGCTGGAAGAGATTGCCGCCGTCGACAGCCGCGTCCTGGTGGTGAAGCTGCGCCGCAATTTCGGACAGACTTCGGCGCTCGCCGCCGGGTTCGATCACGCCGAAGGCGAATTCATCCTGGCCATGGACGGCGATCTGCAGCACGATCCTGGCGAGATTCCCCTGTTTCTGGAAAAGCTGGAAGAGGGGTACGACGTCGTCAGCGGATGGCGCCGGGAGCGCATCGATAACTTCGTGATGCGGCGCATTCCCTCGCGCTGCGCCAACTGGCTCATGGCGAAGCTCTCGGGCGTTGACATTCACGACTTCGGGACGACCTTCAAGGCCTACCGCCGCGAGGTCATCCACAACATTCCGCTCTATGGCGAGATGCATCGCTTCATCCCAGCCCTCGCTTCCTGGTACGGCGCCAGCATCTGCGAAGTCCCCATCACGAATGTGATCCGCCAGGGCGGAAAATCGCATTACGGGATCGGGCGCACTTTCCGGGTCTTCTTCGACCTGATGACCATCCGTTTTCTGCTGAAGTACATGACGCGCCCGCTGCATTTCTTCGGGCTGCTCGGCGCGCTGGGTATCTTCGCCGGAGGCGGCATCTCTGCATTCCTCCTGGCGCTGAAAATCCTCACGCATCAGCACGTCATGGATCAGCACGGGCCCCTGTTCGTGATTGCCGCCGTGATGATTCTGGCCGGAACGCAACTGCTGGCTCTTGGGCTCCTCGGTGAGCTGCAGGTTCGGCACTATCACGCCGCCACGCAACGCGCTCCGTACACGGTGGATCGCCTGGTGCGCCTGCGCACCTCGGAAGAGTCCAATATTCTGCCCGACAACTGATGTTGAGCGCAGGTGCCTTCCTCGGTAACCGGGCTGGTTGATATCCAATCGCGCAGGCGGACGTGGGATTTTGTTGTTCGTATAATTCCGTAGCTGACACGTGCGAGAGAAGACGCATCTCTCCAGCGTGCGACTGGATGCTTTGCGCGTCCGGCCTGCCGGAGAGCCGATCGGAGCTATGCAGAAACCCGCGGATGGACGAAAGCGCGTCGTGATCGAAAGCGTGCAGCCCGAGATCGACGCGGGCCGCTTTCCCATCAAGCGCATTGCCGGCGACACGGTCGAGGTGGAAGCCGACGTCTTTGCGGACGGCCACGATCACGTCACCGCCCGTGTTCTGTATCGCTTTCAGGCAGTCTCCTCCTGGACCGCGGTCCCCATGCAGCCTCTGGGCAACGACCGCTGGCGCGGCGAGTTTCCTGTCACCAACGCAGGCGAATACTTCTACACCGTTGCCGGGTGGATCGACCACTTCGATACCTGGCAAAGCGACCTCGAGAAGCGCATCGCCGCCGGCCAGGACATCCGCGTCGATCTGCTCATCGGAGCGCAGCTCGTGGAGCAGGCTACCGCCCGTGCCGAGGGTGAGGACGCGGCAGCGCTGCGGCGCTGGGCGGCGCTACTGCGAGCGACCGACGTGATCCCTGCCGCGCAGACGGCGGCGCTCGATCCAGAGCTGGCCGCGACTATGGCAAGGGTTCTCGATCCCGCGATGGAATCACGCTATGACCGCGAGCTGCGCGTCACGGTGGACCGCGAAAAGGCCCGCTACTCGGCCTGGTACGAGATGTTCCCGCGCTCCACGGCGCTCGAGCCCGGACGCCACGGCACGTTCCGCGACTGCGAGGCGCGCCTCGATTATGTCGCGCGGCTTGGATTCGACGTCCTCTACCTGCCGCCCATCTATCCCATCGGGCAAAGTTTCCGCAAAGGGAAGAACAACTCCCCAAGCGCCGAACCCGGCGATACCGGCAGTCCCTGGGCCATCGGCGCCAAGGAAGGCGGCCACACCGCCATTCATCCGCAACTCGGCACGCTCGCCGACTTTCGCAGCCTGGTCGAGCGCGCGGCGAGCAAGGGAATCGAGCTGGCGCTTGACATCGCCTTCCAGTGCTCGCCCGATCATCCCTGGGTCAGCGAGCATCCGGATTGGTTTAAGAAGCGGCCCGACGGAACCATCCAGTACGCCGAGAATCCGCCGAAAAAATACCAGGACATCTACCCGATGGATTTCGAGAGCAGCGACTGGCGTGGCCTGTGGGACGCGCTGCTCGGCGTCTTCCGCTTCTGGATCGACCAGCGCGTGCGCATCTTCCGCGTCGACAACCCGCACACCAAGGCATTTCCCTTCTGGGAGTGGCTCATCGCCGAGATCAAGCGCGATTCTCCCGATGTGTTGTTCCTGGCCGAGGCGTTTACGCGCCCGCGCGTGATGCAGCGCCTGGCGAAGCTCGGCTTCTCGCAGTCCTATACTTATTTCACCTGGCGCAACACGAAGCAGGAGCTCACGGATTACTTCACCGAGCTGACGCAGACGCAGGTGCGTGAGTATATGCGTCCGAACCTGTGGCCCAATACCCCGGACATCCTTCACGAAACGCTGCAGCTCGGCGGCCGCCCCGCATTTCTCAGCCGCATCGTGCTCGCGGCCACGCTGGGACCGAACTATGGCATCTACGGTCCCCCATACGAGCTGGGTGAAAACAAACCGCTGCGTCCCGGCAGCGAGGAGTATCTCAACTCAGAGAAGTACGAGATTCGCCACTGGAACCTCGACGCGCCGCACAGCATCGATTCCACCATAGCCACGATCAACCGAGCCCGTCGCGAGAATGCCGCTCTGCGCACCACCCATGACCTTTTCTTTCATCCCACCGACAATCCTTATCTCATCGCGTACAGCAAATCGAGCGCGGATGGGAGCAACATCGTGCTGACGGTGGTGAACCTCGATTCGTTCCACACGCAGTTGGGTTGGGTGTACCTCGACCTGGACCGCCTGCGCCTTCGCGCCGACGAGAGCTTCCAGGTCCTCGACCACCTCACCGGCATGACTTATCTTTGGCAGGGGTCGCGCAATTTTGTCGAGCTGTCGCCAGCCAAAATTCCCGCGCATATCTTCCGCGTCCTCCGCAAAGTTCGTTCCGAAAAGGATTTTGACTACTACCTATGAGCGCGCGCGACTCCATGCCGGAACACCAGACCATCATCCGCAAGGCGGGCAGCGTCTCGGACCCCCTCTGGTTCAAGGACGCGGTCATCTACGAAGTCCACGTCAAGGCCTTCAGCGACAGCAACAACGACGGCATCGGCGACTTTCCCGGGCTGACGCAGAAGCTCGACTATCTCCAGGACCTCGGCGTCACCTGCCTTTGGCTTCTGCCGTTTTTTCCCTCGCCCCTGCGCGACGACGGCTACGACATCTCCGACTACATGAGCGTCCATCCCAGCTATGGAACGATCGAGGAGTTTCAGCGCTTTCTCGACGCGGCGCACGATCGCGGCCTGCAGGTGATGATCGAGCTGGTCATCAATCACAGCTCCGATCAGCATCCATGGTTCCAGCGTGCGCGGCACGCTCCAGCCGGATCGACCGAGAGAAACTTCTATGTCTGGAGCGACACGGACCAGAAGTACAGGGACGCGCGCATCATCTTCACCGATACCGAAAAATCCAACTGGACCTGGGATCCAGTCGCCCAGGCCTACTACTGGCATCGCTTCTTCTCGCATCAGCCCGACCTGAACTACGACAGCCCCGAGGTTCTGGAAGAAGTGCTGCGGGTGATGCGCTTCTGGCTCGACATGGGCGTCGACGCGCTGCGCATCGACGCGATTCCGTACCTGGTCGAGCGCGACGGCACCAGCTGCGAGAATCTTCCCGAAACCCACGCCATCATCAAAGCCATTCGCGCCGCCATCGACGAAGGTTACGCCGGCCGCATGGTGCTGGCCGAGGCCAATCAGTGGCCCACCGATGTCCGTCCTTACTTCGGCGATGGTGACGAATGCCACATGGCGTTTCATTTCCCGCTCATGCCGCGCATCTACATGGCGCTCCGCCAGGAGGATCGCCTCCCCATCACCGACATCATGGCGCAGACGCCCGCCATCCCCGACAACTGCCAGTGGGGGCTCTTCCTCCGCAATCACGACGAACTGACACTCGAAATGGTCAGCGACGACGAGCGCGACTACATGTACCTCGCGTACAGCGCCGATCCGCGCATGCGCATCAACATCGGCATCCGCCGCCGCCTCGCCCCCCTGCTCGACAACAACCGTCGCCGCATCGAGCTGCTCAACAGCATCCTCTTCTCGTTTCCCGGAACGCCCATCCTCTATTACGGCGACGAGATCGGCATGGGCGACAACATCTATCTCGGCGATCGCAACGGCGTCCGCACTCCCATGCAGTGGACGCCGGATCGCAACGCAGGCTTCTCGCGCGCCAATCCGGCCAAACTCTATAGCCCCGTCATCATGGACCCGGTCTGGGGCTACGAGGCGATCAACGTCGAGGCCCAGCAGAACGACGCCTCCTCGCTGCTGAACTGGATGCGCAACATGATCGCTCTGCGCAAGCTCTTCCAGGTTTTCGGCCGGGGCTCGCTGCGTTTTCTCGATGCCTCGAATCGCAAAGTCCTCGCTTACATCCGGCAATACCAGGATGAAACCGTGTTGTGCGTGGCCAACCTGTCGCGCTTTGCGCAGCCCGTGCAGCTCGACCTGTCCGGCATGGAAGGCATGACGCCGGTCGAGATGCTCGGCTATGTCGAGTTTCCCGCGATCACCAGGGCTCCGTACTCCTTGACGCTGGGCCCCTACGGCTTCCTGTGGCTCGAAATCCAGCAAACCATGGCGTCAGCGGAAGTCGGCGCAGCCACCGACGCCGAACAGGCGTTCTATGTCGAAACCGAGCGTGACTGGCAAAGCATTCTCACCGGCGACGGCGTCCGCCGCCTCGAAGCGCTTCTTCCCGCGTGGCTGCAGCGGCAGCGCTGGTTCGGCAGCAAGGCGAGAAACATCGTGCGCGCGAAGATTGCCGACTCGGTTCTCTTCGATGACAAGCGTTCCGCGCTTCTCTGGGTCAGCGTGGATTATGTCGAGGGCGAGCCGGATACCTGGCTCTTGTGCCTGGCGATGAGTTTCGGCGAGGCTGCCGGAGCATTGCGTGAATCGGCTCCGCATCAGATTCTCGCCACCGCCGGTTCCGCCATGCTAACCGGTGTTTTGCACGAAGGCCTGCTGCGCAACGCCCCCGCCGCGCTGCTGGAGATTCTCGCAACCGGCCAGGAACTCCGCACGCGCAACGGCACGGTGATCGGGCTGCCGAGTACGATCCTGCCCAGCCTGCGTGGCCCACAGCCGCTGACCGCGCGCCCCGCCACCGCGGAGCAGAGCAACACCTCGGCAATCTTCGGCGATCGGCTCATCCTGAAGTTGTTTCGCCGTCAGCAGCCCGGCCAGAATCCCGACGTGGAAATCGGCCGTTTCCTTACCGAAACAGCCAGCTTCTCCAACGCTCCGCCCTTTGGCGGATCCATCGAGGTGCGTCGCGCCGACGAGGAACCCGCCGCCCTGGTGCTGCTCCAGGGCCTGGTGCCGAACGAAGGCGACGGCTGGCAGTGGACGCTGGACGAACTCGACCGCTATTACGAGAGCACCGCTTCGGTGAAGTCTCCAGCCGCTCCAGCTGCCGCAGAACCGGGCTCGGTCCCGCCGGAAGCGCGCGAGCACGCCGGTATGTATCTGGATGCGGCAGCGATCCTGGGCCGCCGCACCGCGGAGCTGCACCTGGCATTGGCCTCCGGTCGTGACGCAGCCTTCGCTCCTCATGTTCCCGAGCCTGCTGATCTCGAAGCCATGCGCGACCTTCTCACCGCGCATGCTGCGCGCGCCTTTGACCTGCTGAAAACCAATCTCTCGCGCCTGCCCGACGATTCCGTCGAGCCCGCTGGCCTGGCCCTCAGCCGCCGCGGCGCTCTGCTCTCTAGATTCCGCGCCTTGGCCGGGCTGAAGAACGTAGGCCAGTGGACGCGCATTCACGGGGACTACCACCTCGGCCAGGTCCTGCGCTCCAAAGGCGACTTCGTGATTCTCGACTTCGAGGGCGAACCGGCGCGGCCGCTCGCCGAACGCCGCGCGAAGCAATCGCCGCTCAAGGATGTCGCCGGAATGCTGCGCTCCTTCAGCTACGCGGCGCTGGTTGCGCTCACCAAATATACGGCGCGTCGTCCCGAAGAATTCGCGCAGCTCGAGTCCTGGGCGCGCCTCTGGGAAGCCTCCGTCTCCGGCGAATTCCTGCGCGCCTATCGCGAGACGATCGCGGATTCCCCCATCGTTCCCGCCGATCGCCAGGAATTCGACGCGCTCCTCCACATCTACGTTCTCGACAAGGCGCTCTACGAGCTGGTCTACGAACTCAACAACCGCCCGGCGTGGATTCGCATTCCGCTGTATGGCATATTGTCTCTGCCGTTTGTAAGCTAAGAACAAGCAGCTGAATGGCAGCCGTCGAAATCACGGAAGAAACCAGGCAGCAGGCGGAGCGCGTCGGCCCTGCTGACGTCGTCGTTGGCATTGCCGGCGCCGTTTCTCCTGACGAACTGCGCGTCCGCGCCCAGCAAGTCCTCACCGAGCTGGGCTCCGGCGCTTCCTCCCTGCGTTTCGTCTTCGCGTGGCCGGGAGCCACACCGGAAGCGGCCGCAGGAGCCGTGCAAGCCGCCGAAAATCCCGCGCTCACCCTGATCCCGTTTGCGCCGCCCGCCCAGGGCACGGGAGAATTGTGGGCCGATGTCTCCGCCTGTCAGCGCGCCGTGCTGGCTCTGGCCGCCTCGCTCAAGGCGCGCGCCTGCATCGTTCTCGGGTCGGACCTCGCCGCCCTCCGCACACCCCTGATCCAGCTCTTCACCTACGCCGTTCTGGATCGCCAGTGTGGCCTGGTCATGCCCGTGTACCCCTCCGCCAAATACGACGGCCTCATCAACAGCGGAATCCTCTCTCCGTTGAGCCGGGCGCTGTACGGCAAGCGCGTTCATTATCCCCTCGCTTTCGATTTCGCCGTCTCCGGCGCGCTTTGCGCGGGTCTGGCGCGCACCAGTCCGGCCGCCGCCAATTCGCTGTTGTGGCCGGTGACCGTCGCGGCCACGCAGTTTCCCCAGGCTCCAGTCGGCCAGGTGCACGTCGACGCGCATCATCAGGTGGCAGCCGAAGGGCTGGAACTCAGCGCCGTGCTGGGGCAACTCGCTGGTTCTTTGTTTCAGGAAATGGACCAGTGCGCCTCCCACTGGCAGCGCATCCGCGGATCGCAGGCAACGCCTGCCTGGGGCAACGCCGGCGACGGTCAGCCGGACGGTCAGCCCATCGACCCGCAGCCCATGCTGGATTCCTTTCTGCTCGGCTCCAAAAACCTGGAAGAAGTTTGGAGACTGTTGTTGCCGCCCAATGCTCTGCTCGAATTGCGCCGGCTAACGAAACTGGCTCCCGACCAGTTCCGCATGCCCGACGATCTGTGGGCGTGCATCGTGTACGATTTCGCGCTGGCCTATCGCCTGCGCACCATCAACCGCGTCCATTTGCTCGGCGCTTTTACCCCGCTCTACCTCGGCTGGGTTGCATCCTATGTTCGCGAGGTTTCCAATCTCAGCAGCGCCGCCGCCGAGCAGCGGCTGGAGCAGTTTGCCCGCGCCTGGGAAGAGAAGAAGCCTTATCTGCTGTCGCGGTGGAGATGGCCGGATCGCTTCAATCCCTGAGCACGTAAGGAGAACACAGTATGTGGCAGCAGGTGGAACAGTCGCTTCACTCGTCGATGGGCCTGGTGATGAACAAGATCGCTACGCTGCTGCCGGGCATCCTCGCCTTTATCGCCGCCTTCCTGTTCTTTCTCCTCATCGGATGGCTGGTCGCGCTGCTCGTACGCCGCATCCTCACCGCCATGCATTTCGACGAGCGCATGCGTGGCGGCGCCAGCGCCATCGCCGAATGGAGCCCTCGCGCGACGCCCTCGCTGCTGGTCGGCCGGGTTGTTTTCTGGTGCTTCGTCTTCGCCGGAGTCGTGGTAGGCGTTTCCGCCCTGGGCACATCGGAACACATCGTCTCCGGCTGGATGTTGGGCTACGTTCCCCGCCTGGTTGGCGCGGCCATTCTGTTGCTGGCCGGCAATGTGCTGGCGCGCTTTGTGGCGCGCAGCGTGCTCATCACCGGCGTCAATCTCAACCTCAGCTATGCGCGCCTGCTCAGCATGGGCGTGCGCTGGATGATCCTGGTGCTGACCGGCGCCATGGTCCTCGATCATCTCGCGCTCGGCGGAGCCATCGTCGAACTGGGCTTCGGCATTCTCTTCGGCGGAATCGTCTTCGCGCTTGCGCTCGCAGTGGGGCTCGGTTCCCGCGACCTGGTCAGCCGCTCGCTCGAACGCGAAGCCTCGCGCCCGGTGGAAGTCGCGCAGCCGGAGAAAATTCACCACTTCTAGTGGCAGCCTGTAGCCGGTAGCCTGTCGCCAGTAGCTGCTGGCGAAAAGCCCCACCCCCCTTTCGAATTACATGTGTATGAAAACAGGTGCTTTGATGCCTGCAGCCAGCAGCCTGTAGCCTGTAGCCAGCAGCCCGTAAGCCGGTAGCTGGAGGCCAGTCGCGAGACACCCCCTACCCTCCCTTCGAATTGCATGTGTGTGAAAACAGGCGCTTTGATTTTCCTTTTCAGCACAAGTGCATGAAAGCAAGGCATTTCTTTGCGGTCCTCAAAGCCAAGTAATAGAAAGCGTGGAGCTTAGCCAGTGGCTAGTAGCCTGTAGCCGGTAGCTGGTCCCCCAGTCCTGTCCAGTTGCCTGTGGGCAATCGGGCAGTCCCGGCAGCCCGGCTGTGAGCGCGACATTGGTGCACCCCCTACCCCTCCCAAATTTACATGTGTGTGAAAACAGGCACCTTAATTTTCCCTTTCGCGCAAATACATGAAAACGCGGTACTTGTTTGCGGCCCTCAAAGCCAAGTAATAGAAACCGTGGAGCTTAGCTGGCGGCCGGTCTCTGGTGCTGGTAGCTGATCCGACCTGTCCGGCTGCGAGCGCGACCCCGATAGAAAGGAAAAGCCCCGCCGGGATGGCGAGGCTTTTTTCTTTTTCTACTCTAAGTTCAGAATACCAGATCCAGAGAATAAACCGGCCAAAATTCTTTGAGCACATTGTGGTGGAAACCCTTTCCTATCAGGGGCCATTACTTTGGTGCGGAGGCTTCCCTCTTGACAGTTTTTCCACATTTGGGGGGTTTGGCCGAAATCCATGATCGGTCGGGCAAGCGGCAGAGGGGCCGGGACTCAAGCCCCCGAGATCCGTGGGCGGCCTGTCGCAGGGGCAGAAGCCCCTGGCTTTTACTCCTTCGACTCGTTCACTCAGGCGAACGCGATACTTCCGGGTTGCCGACAATACGGTCCTTTGCCCGTTGTTATACTGCCGCCCATGAGAAATGCCGTGGCATTGCTCCGGCTGATTATTGGTTGCGCATGAGCAGGCAGAAACTCTATTTGTTTCGATGTTCAGCCTGGATGGTCGCTTGGTTGCTGTTTCCATCCGGCCTGTCCGCCCAATTCGGCACCGAAACGTTACCGGACCAGAACGTCGGCCGTCCACCTCAAGCCCCACTCATCACATTCCTCGGCATTGTGACGCCCGGAAAGCTTGTAACCGACCCGTCCCTCCCTCCTTTCGGCCCGGTTGCGCA
>JBEKIN010000074.1:0-15884 GCA_050011735.1 Acidobacteriaceae bacterium
CCTTGCTTGGTTATGGACTTAGCGGTCACTTCTTTGGGTAGCCTTGCCAGAGGTATTCGAGGGCTTCGGGGAGGGTTTGGAGTTTCGTTGCGTGGTCTACGTGGCCGGCGTTCTTCGCGAAGACAAATTGGTAGTGGTAGTGTTTGGCGCCCAGGGCGGCGGCCATTTTTTCGTTGGCGAGGACCCAGTCGTGCATGTCGTCGTGCATGAGGTTGGGGTTGTAGAGGTCGCGGTCGCCGACTTCCATCCAGATACGGATGGGCTTGCGCGGGGAGTTAGGGACTAAGTTATCGACGAAGCCCCAGGCACCGTGGGGAGTGGCGGGATTCCAGGGCCACTGCTGGTTGATCCACGTGCCGGAGTACGCGAGGACGCGGTGGTACCACTCGGGATGGTACCAGGCCATGATGAGCGAGACGGCTCCGCCAGAGGAGCCACCCATGGCGGCGCGGCCGTTGGGGTCGTGGGTGAGGGTGACGCCGCATTTGGATTCGACAAGGGGGAGGACTTCGTTCTCGACCCACTCGGCGTAGTGGCCGGACATGGTGTCGTACTCGAGGCCGCGCTCGGAGCCCTGGGCGTCGCCGCCGCCGTTCTGGATGGAGATGGCGACCATGATGGGGACTTTGTGCGCAGCGATGAGGTTGTCGAGGGCGGTGAAGAGGGGGCGGTCGGGGCCATCGGCTCCGACGATGAACGGCGCGGCGGTGCCGGGAACGTATTGATGCGGGACGTAGACGGCGACGGTGCGGGTCCAGGGATGAGGATGGCTGGTGGTGAGGATGAGGCGTTCGGGGTGGTCGGGGTCGGCGGTGCCGAAGGTGCCGGGGTCGCGGGCGATGCCGGGGTAGAACCTGCTGTCGGCGGAGGTCATGGTGATTTCGGTGATGACGCCCTGAGGGACGGCGGGGTTGGCGGTCATCTCGGGCGCGGGCGGGTGCGTGGGTCCGAGGATGAAGTTGCCGTCTTTGTTGGCGGGCGGGAGGGTTGCGTCGGGGAGTTCCGTGGCGCGGACGTAGCCTGGGGTGTGGGGATCGCGGGTGGGGGGAGTGGGGCGAGGCTGCTGGGCAGCGGCGATGAGGAGGGTGGCGAAGAGGGCTGCTGCGATGGTGGTCGTTCTTGCGGCGAAGGTCATTCGGATTTTCCTTTGAGGCAGTCGTCGAGATGGGCGAGGACTTTGGGCCAGGCTGCTTCGTGACGGAGTTTGGAGGGTTCGTCGGGAAAGCCGGCGTGCGTGAGGCGGAGGGCTGTGCCGGTGCCGGAGGGGGTGAGGTCGACGGTGACAAGGGTCTCACAGCCCTGAGTGGCAGCGGTGACCCAGGTCATTTCGACGTGGCGGCTGGGATCGAGGCGGAGGAAGCGGCCGTAGTGCGGATGACGCGCGCCCTCGAAGTGAGTTTCGAAGAAGAAGGGCGAGGCGGTGTCGGGCTTCATGAGGAGAGTGCCGGGCGCGGCGAACCAGCGATCGAATTGCTCGGTCCAGGCACGGTAGAGAGCGGCGGGGGACGAGAGCATGGCGCTCTCGACAGTGAAGTGGTGGGGGCGAGAGGTGAAGTCGGGCGGGGGAATGGGCATGGGAAACTCCAGCTTCGGACGCGCGTTTAGGCGCTCGACTCTGCATGATAGTCGAGCGCCGTCGTGGTGAGGAGCCTAGCCTAGGACGAGGTTTGCGTGTGGTCAAGCAGGAGATCGTCGATGGCGTCGTAGCCGGTGGGGAGCTCGATGCCGTGGGTGGTGGCGCCGGCAGCGAGGAGGGCGGCGACGGAGTCGGGTTGGCGGCGGCGTTTCCAGTACGAGTCGATGCAGGCTTTGACGGCGAGCTGGAGAGGGGTGCGGCCGCGTTCGTCCTGAGCATTGACCAGGGCATTGACGGGCGCTCCGCGGGCGATGAGCTCGCGGACGATGGTGTGCCAGGCGCGCCATGCGGCGTAGTGCAGGGCCGTGGAGTTCTTGGGCGTGTCGAAGTAGGGATCGCCTTCGGGCCAGAGCGCGCCGGCGGGGATGCCGAGCGAGAGGAGGATGCGGAGGCCTTCGAGGTTATTGGCTCCGGCGAAGCGGGCGAGGAGGGAACCACCGATTTGTAACAGTCGCGGTAGCAGTTGAGGATCCTGGGCGATGAGGGTCTGGACGCTGGGCATATTGGCTTGCGCGCAGGCGGCTACGAGTTGATCGAGATCGGCGGTGGGGCCGTCGAACTGGATTTGGAAGCCGCGGGTTTCCAGGGCGGAGAGGATGTCGCCTCGTCCGTGATACGCGGCCATCTGGAAGGCGTTGCGGCCGTTGCCGGTGTTGCGGAGGTGCGGGTTCGCGCCGTGGTCGAGAAACATTTCGATCATGATGAGGCCGTTGTCGCGGCGGATGGAGTGCTGGAAGGGCGTATGGCTCCACTGGGTCATGTAGTTGGGGTTGGCGCCGCCGTTGAGGGCGAGCAGGAGGCCTTTTTCATCGTGCCAGTCGGCTTTGCGCGCGGCGAGCCAGGAGAGCGAGCGCTCGTTGAAGCGGCCGGAGTCGAGGATGATCTGCATGACGGTGTTGTCGTAGGTTTCCGGGACGTGGTAGGGAGTCTCGTCGTCGTTGGGGTCGGCGCCGTATTCGAGGAGAAGGCGGGTGAGGCCAGGATGCTGCGCGAGGCCGGCGGCGGCGTAGATGACGGTTTCCTGGATGGGGTGGGGAGGGTCGTCGATGAACTCGGTCCAGCCGGTGTTGGCGCCGGCTCCGGCGTCGAGGAGAGCGCGCGCGGTGGGAACGAAGGCTTCGGAACGGGATTTGTCGAGGCGGAGATAGCGGGAGAAGGCGAGGTAGGTGAGGGCGTTCCAGCCGTGTGGGCCGCCGTCGGCAGTGGCAAGGGTTGAGTCCTGGGTCAGGAATTTGCGGACGGTGGCTTCGTCGGCGAGGACCGCGGCGGTATAGATGTTGGCGGTGGCGACGTGGGGATAGCGGGCGAGGATGAGCTCCGCGTGTTCGAGGGTGCCGGAGGCGTGCCAGCCGTGGCGCGGGACGACGGCGACTTCGATGAAGGTGTTGACGGGGTCGGGGAGATCTTCGACGGAACGGATGATGCGGAGGGTTTCAAGGTGCGCGGCAAACTGGGGCCAGGAGGGGAAGTCGTGCTCGCGGGCGAGCACGAGATGCGCGTCGGCGAGGGTGATAGTGGGGAGTTCCTGCTGATTGCGGAGACGAGGGTGGTGGCGGCGGATGCGGTCGAGGGCCGCGGGCAGGCGCTCGCGCGCGGCGCGGGTTAGTTCTTTGGCTTGCTTCCTATATTGTTCGAGGTCGGGGCGGTCGGGGATTTCCCGGTCAGGCATACGAAGCTCCTTTCACTGTCCGCAAAAAGCGGGGGCGCCTCGGGAGTCCGCATGTGGTGAGGCTGAAAGAAGATTCGCTGAATTGTGACTACTGAAGGTGGGCACGGCCCTTTCCGCGGACTGGATGCGCCCTTCGCGCTTTCTCGAAGGTAAGGGGTGGGGTCGGGGCAAGTCAAACTTAGCCGGGAGCCGGGAGCCGGGAGCCGGGTGGCATGTGGCTGGTGGACGCAGAGTTTAGAGTTTAGGGATTAGAGTCTAGCGGGCATGGGGATGGAATCGAAATTTGCGGGGGAGGAGGCGGGGTTGGAGGGCGTGCTCGATGAGCCGCGGCCGCGGTGTCCGCTGTTTGCTTCAGATTTCGAGGATGACGGGCATGATGAGGGGGCGGCGGGAGGTGTTTTTCTGGATGTAGCGTTTGAGGTCGATGCGGATTTTTTCCTTGATGACGCCGTAGTCGGCTTTTTCTTCTGCGCTGGATGAGTCGAGAGTCTGGGTGACGACTGCGCGGGCGCCTTCCATGAGGCCTGGCTCTGCGCCGACGAAGCCGCGGCTGACGAGCTCGGGCTGGCGCTCGACTTTTCCGCTCAGCTTATTAATGGTGAGGATGGGGAGGACGAAGCCGTCTTCCGAGAGATGGCGGCGGTCGCGGATGACGAGGTCTTCGACGACGTCGGTGGCGGAGCCGGAATCGATGCAGACGCGGCCGGCGGTGACTTTGCCGGTTTTGCGGGCGTTGTCGCGGTCGAGCTCGAGGATGTCGCCATTTTCGATGATGAGGGCGAGGTCGATAACGCCGAGGCTCTGGGCGATTTCGGCGTGCTTCTTGAGATGGCGGTAGTCGCCGTGGATGGGGATGAAGAATTTCGGCCGGAGCAGGTTGATCATGAGGCGCTGCTCTTCCTGGCTGGCATGACCGCTGACGTGGATGAGGCCTGAGGCGCCGTCGTCGTAGATAACGTCGGCATCGCGGCGGCAGAGGTGGTCGATGACGCGGAAGATACTTTTCTCGTTGCCGGGGATGACGCGGGAACTGAGGATGACGGTGTCGCCGGCGGCGATGCGGGCGTGCTTGTGGTTGTCGACGGCAGCGCGGCTGAGGGCACTCATGGGCTCGCCCTGGGTGCCGCTGATGAGGATCATGACCTGCTCGGGCGAATAGTCGTTGATCTGGCCGGGATGGATGATGAGCGAGGCGGGCAGGTCGAGGTAGCCGAGGTCCTGGGCGATCTCAGACGATTCGAGCATGGAGCGGCCGACGATGGCGACTTTGCGACCGTGCTGGCGTGCGAGCTCGGTAGCGATGCGGATGCGGTAGATCGATGAAGAGAAGCAGCTGAAGAAAAGCTTCTTTTTGGTGCGGGAGAAGATTTCGTCGAGGCGCGGTTTTACTGCCCATTCGCTGGGGGTGTAGCCGGGACGATCGACGTTGGTGGAGTCCTGCAGAAGGGCGAGGACTCCGCGCTTGCCGTATTCGGCGAAGCGATGGAGATCGAAGGCTTTGCCGTCGGGCGGCGATAAGTCAATTTTGAAGTCACCGCTGTGGACGATGACGCCGACGGGGGTTTCGATGGCGAGGGCGACGCAATCGACGAGGGAGTGGGTGACGCGGATGGGCTCGATGGTGAATGCGCCGAGGGTGAATTTGGAGCCGGGAGTGATCTCGATGAGTTCGGAATCTTCGAGGGCGTGCTCTTCGAGCTTGCCGTCGACGTAGGCGAGGGTGAACTCGGTGCCGTAGACGGGGACGTTGAGCTCGGAGAGGATCCATGGCAGTCCGCCGATGTGGTCTTCGTGGCCATGGGTGAGGATAATGGCGCGGACGTGCTGCTTGTTCTCGACGAGCCAGGAGATGTCGGGGACGACGATATCGACGCCGAGGAGCTCGGACTCAGGGAACATGAGGCCAGCGTCGACGACGATGATGTCATCTTTGTAGCGAATGGCGAGGCAGTTCATGCCGAACTCGCCGAGGCCGCCTAAGGGAATGATTTGTAGTTTTGCGTCAGCCATGGTTTCTCAACGTCCGGGCGTTGGCGCCCATTCGACTTTGCCGCATCCGGGGCCTGGTTCAGGGCAGGCTCGTGCGGCGCAGGTTGGATCGGTGTGGATTGGTTATCAGGGCAAAGCACAGGATAACAGCGAATGAGGCGAGAGTATGGGGCGACGGTGCTCAGGGGCTGAAGCCCGCGTGATTTGGCGGCTTTATGGCACGAGTAAATTCGTGCCCCTTCACGTTTCGTGCCTCGTCATGTTTCGTGCCCCGACACAGTGCGTGCCCTGCCACGGGCAGTCGCACGGCGCGATTCCTGGGCGGGCTATTGTGCGGAGGCAGTTGGATAGTAGCCCTGCTTGGCGTCGATCTGGTAGCCGGGCAGGCCTGCGAGATGCACGTCGATCACGTGGTACTTGCCGCTAATGGTGGGCTGGTGACTGTAATAGACGAGGGTGTAGGCGGTGCGGACGGAATCGGAAATCTTGACGAAGGCGTTCTGGATGCCGTTCTCAGAGAGCTCATGATCGACGTCGCCACCGGTGGCGATGGCGTAGCGGGGGAGAACATCTTCGGGCTGGAGCAGGGGCAGCTTCATGCGGTCGAAGTAGCCGATGCCCCACAGAGCGGAATCGCCGACGTTGGTCCCAAAGACGGAGATGTTGTTGGCGAGCAGATACTGGACGACTTCGCTGTACCTGGCTTTGCTGCGGGAGTTCTTGCCGTCGCTGATGACGTAAATGACGCGGCGGCGGCCGCGTGGCTGGCTGGAAAGCTGTTCGGCAGCGAAGAGGATGGCGTCATTGAGGGGGTGGACTTCCTTGGGCAGGACGAGGAATCCGCCGGCATTGCCGCGCTGGGGGGCAAGGGTGGGATCGGCCTGCAGGCCGTTGACGGTGGGACCGTTGCCGAAGGGGCCATCCACGATGGGAACGCCAGGCTGTTCTCCAGGCTTCTTCGCCATCTGGAGCGCGGCGGTCAGGCGCGGACCCTGGGCGCCGGTGAAATCGGTGACGAGCTGGGGACCGGTGCCGGCATAGCTGACGACGGCGACGGTATCGGAGGGGGTCAATCCGCTGGAGACGACGGAAAGACTCTGATTGACCTTATCCATAATGTCGGAGGGCAGTGTGGCATCGATGACGAAGGCGATGGAGAGGGGGTAGGCATCGGTGCTGAACCACCAGATGCGCTGCTGGACGCCATCCTCGTAGACTTTGAAGCGCCACCAGGGAAGGCCGGGGACGAGACTGCCGTGTTTGTCACGAACGGTAACAGGGACTTCGACGACGGTGACGTTCTGAATGATGGTGGGGACCGGTTCCTGGCTGGCTGGGCCGGTTTCAGGCGGGGCTTGTTGAATGGCATCGGGCGGAGGAGCCTGTTGCGGAGCCGGGGCGCCGACGGTGCCGGAACTGGTCTGAGGCGCGGACTCGCCGGGAGGCGGGGCACCCTGCTGGTCGGGCGATGCGCCTTTGCCGGGGGCGACCTGGTCTTTTAAATCAGGGAGGGATGAGGGTTGCGGGGCGGGAGCACTGGGAGGAGCGGACTGACTCTGGGGTGCGGCCTGGGGCGCGGGGGCATCGGGAACATTCTGCTGCTGTTGGCTAAAGGCCGAACAGGCAACGACCGCTGGCAAGAGCAACGAAAGAGCGCAGAGCCGAACTGCCCGCATCACGCTGAACCCCCCTGAACTCTGCAACCTGAAACTTGCAAGACATCTCCCTTTCGCGGCTGTTCCGAAGTTGCCGGGTGAGCCGCGTGTCCGGGAACGATACGCGAGCCTTCCACCGAGTTATGATGCGCCATCGAAGCGGTGGACTTCTCAGGCGTATGCTCAAGATTAACAGAGCGAGAGGCGCTCTGTTTCTGAATAACCCATTGGTGAACCGATCCGTCTAAGGAGACATGGTCTTGCGCTGGCTGCATGTTCTGAGCATTCCGGTCCTGTGTGCCGCTGCTATCCCTCTGACGTGGGGGCAGTCGGCTCCGTCACCCGATGCTCCGCCGGTGAGCACGGTGCCGGCGGATAATTCGGCGACGGAGGAGACTCCCAAAGAGACGCTGAAGGTGACGTCGAACCTGGTGAGCGAGTACTTCACGGTGCGGGACAAGCACATGGCGCTGATCCCTTTTCTGACGAAGAATGACTGCAATGTTTTCGAGGATAAGGAGCCGCAGAAGCTGACGAGCTTTGTGGCGGAGGCGAACCAGCCGCTGACGCTGGGGATCCTGATCGACACGAGCGGGAGCCAGTACAACGTACTGCCGCTGGAGCAGCAGTCGGCATCGGCGTTTCTGAAGCGGATCCTGCGCGAGAAGGACGAAGCGTTTCTGGTGAGCTTCGACGTGGGCGTGAACCTGGAGCAGGACTACACGAATAACGTGCGCGAGCTGGATCGGGCGATCGCCAAGGTGCAGATCAACACAGCGGCGGGCGGCGGCTCGGGCGGCGTGCCGGGAATCGGGCAGGGTCCGGTGCCCACGGTGGGAGCGCCGAAAGGAACGCTGCTGTACGACGCGGTGTTTGAGGTTTCGGACCACAAGATACGGTCGGAGACGGGGCGCAAGGCGCTGATCCTGCTGACGGACGGCGAGGACGAAGGCAGCGTGACCAAGCCCAAGTACGCGATTGAAGCCGCGCAGAATGCCAACGCGATCATCTACGTAATTCTGATCGCGGATCGCGGGTTCTACGGCGGCTTTTCCATGGGCTATTCGGGCGACATGCAGATGCGGGCGCTGACGGAAGCGACGGGCGGTCGCGTCATCAACGTGGGGAATAACGGGAAGAAGCTCGAAGACGCTTTCGACCAGATTGAGCAGGAGCTGCGGACGCAGTATGTGGCGCAGTATGTTCCGGCGAACAAGACGATGGACGGGAAATTCCGCAAAGTGGACATCTTCTGCAAGGATACGGACGGCGACTTGAAGGTGCAGGCGCGGAAGGGGTACTTCGCTGTGGGGGATGATGAGTAAAGCAGCCGGTAGCCTGTAGCCGGTAGCCAGTAGCGGGCGGGGATCAGAGCGTGCGGGACCGAGAGCTCCTGAAGGCGCGCCATTCTTCAGCGGTAATTTGCCACATTTCACTTAAAAGACGGCCGGAGACGAGGTTTCTCTCTTCCGTGCCGACCAGGCGCATGCCGGTTTTCTCGGAGATGCGGCGCGAGGCTACGTTGGCGATGGCTTTGGGGGCGCGGAGAACGGGGAAGCCGAGCACATTGAACCAATAATCGTTGACGGCGATGACGGCTTCGGTCATGAGGCCCTGGCCGTGCCAGGCAGGCGCGAGCCAGAATCCGCGATTATCGGTTGCGCCGCGGATGAGGCCGATGGCGCCGATGATCTGGCCGGGATTTTCTTTGAGTCGCAGGGTCCAGTGCCACTCGTCGCCACGCGCCATGGCGGGCAAAGCGCGGTCGCGGTAGTAGGTGAGCGCGCCGTCGGGCGGATAGGGCCACGGGACGATAGCGTTGAGGTACTTGACCACTTCCCAGTGAGGAAAGAGGATCTGCACCTGCGTGGCGTCAGCGAGCTCGAGCGGACGCAGGAGCAGGCGTTCGGTCTCGAGGGTGGGGGGCACAGGGTAGAGGTTACAGGTTGCAGGGTGCCGAGCACGGGGTTGCGCTCTGTGGCTGGCTGTCCGGTTGAGATCTGAGAATGGCACGAAAGGCGGACGCGCTTCGCGCGTGATCCCGGGTCTCAAGGTCGAGACCCGGGCCAGCCAGTGCACATTGGCGATGAGAGCTTTGCTCCAGGTTGGACCGGGCTCAGGCGGGCAGCTTTCTTCAGGGATGGACGGGTTTGCTTTCGCCTGGCTTGATGTCGCCGCAGTCGGAACTCAGGAATTTGGAGGTGATGGTGGAGGTCACGGACATGCCCTGGGGGAAGTTGGCGCCGGTCATTTTGACGTTGACGGTGCCGTGCATGCCCTCGTCGCTGTCGAGGAACATTTTGACGTGGATGCTGGTGTTGAAGCCCTGCTGGCCGGAGCAGTCCATATCGAAGGTGACCTGGTGGGCGTCCTGGTCGACATTGGCGGTGCTGCAAGCAGCCGTCGACGCCTGCTGCCGGGCCTGCATGGAGCGGAAGGCGTTCTTCCAGCTGTCGGCGGTCATACAGGACTGGTTCACGTGAGTGATGGAACCGCCGGCGCCAGCGGGCATGTTCGGGTTGCTCGGCATCCCGGACATGTTGACGATGACGGAGGACTGCCAAAGGCCCATTTTGATGGGCGGCGGAGTGAGGGGCGGGGTTTGGGCGAGGGCGGCGAACGACAGGAGCAGCGGGAGAGCCAATGCAGCGAGGCGAAATTTCATGGCGAGTTTTCCTTGTAGCGCGATTGCGGCGGTGAGCAGCGTTATAGCACGAGGGGCTGTGGGGTGACCATCGGAAACGGGGGTGGTTGGCAGGGGACCAGGAGTTGGTTGGGCGGGTGGCGCTGCGGTTGGCTGGCCAGCGCGCTACGGACTGGCGGGGTTCTGGACGGCTCCGTTGTGGAGGGCCCAGGCGACAAAGCCGTCGGGCGGGTTTTTGACGCCGGCGATATTGGCGTTGACGATTGTGGCGATGTGTTGCCAGGCGGTGCCGTGCAGGTCGGCAGAGCGGAGATCGGCATTGGTCAGGTCGGCGCCATCGAAGCTGGCTGCGGCGAGGTCGGCGCCGTTGAGATCGCAGTCGCGCAGGTCGGCGTGGTCGAAAAGGGAGTGCTCGAGGTTGGAGTTGCGCAGATTGGCGTAACGCAGGTCGGCCCAGGTGAGGTCGGCGAAGTGGAGATCGCTGTCGCGGAGGTCGGCGGCGCTGAGGTCGGCGCGCATGAAGTTCGCGTGGGGGACGTGGAGTCCCTGAAGAAAGGCGGAGGAGACGTCGACGCCGGTGAGGGAGATGTGGTCGGCGTTGAGTTCCCGGAGAGCTTCGATGCGGCCGCCGCTGCCGCCCTTGCCCTGGGCGGTGTTGATGACCTGCCATGCCTGGTAGTGGCGCTGCTGCGTGCGGTCGCCGGATTCGCTGAACCAGAAGATGACGCCGATGAGGACGGAAAAGCTGCCGAGGTACTCAAGGACTTCGAGGAAGCTCCAGTTGCTGAGGAGGTAAGCGATCCACTCCCAGACCCAGTCGATGGCGACGAGAGGGAGGAGCCAGCGATGGCGGGTGTGGGCGCGTCGCTCGGTCCAGGGAACGGGGCGGTTCCGGGCTTGGTGAAGGATCATGGTTGGTTCTTATTATGGCGGGGCGAGCGTCGCGGTGGAAGAGCTACGCGGAGGCCGTGGCGCGGGTGGCGAGGGGCAGGAGGGCCGCGCCGAGAATGCCGGCGTCGCCGCCGAGCTGGGCGGGCGCAACGTGGGTCTTGCCGGGTTCGAACACGCCGGGATCGCGGGGCATCGACTGGCGGTAGACGTAGCTGCCTTCGCGGAGAATGGCGAACATGCGGGGTGCGAAGAGCGGCCACGCGGCGGCTGCGCCTCCACCGATGATGTAGAGAGGCAGGTCAAGGGCGTTGACGAGGTGGGCGAGCGAGAGGCCGAGGGCGAGGCCAGCTTCGTCGAAGACGCGGAGGGCGCGTTCATCGCCGGCGGTGGCGAGTTGGGCGACGGTGGAGGCGGTGAGAGGCGCGGAACCGTCGCCATCGTCGGCGGAATCGAGGCCGAGTTCACGGGCGCGGCGGACGATGGAGGTCGCGGAGGCATACATCTCGAGGCACCCGCGCGCGCCGCAGGGGCAGGGAGTTCCGTCGGGAATAATGGGGCCGTGGCCGGATTCTCCGGCGGCGCCGCGCATGCCCTGCCAGATGCGGCCGTCGAGAATGACGCCGCAGCCGACACCGGTGCCGAGCGTGTACATCACGAGAGAGTCGACAGCGTGAGTGCGGCCAGCGCCGAGGTGGCACTCGCCATAAGCGGCGAGACTGGCATCGTGGCCAACGTGGACGGGGCGACCGAGACGGCGCTCGAGTTCGCTGCGGAGGTTGAGGCCGTCGAAGCCGGTGAGGTTGGGCGGATGGTGGAGGACGCCGAGGGGCAACTCGATGGGGCCGGGGCTGCCGACACCGATGCCGAGGACATCGCCGCGCTGCTTGTCGATGAGCTGGCGAATGGCGGCGGCCATGTCATCGAGGACGGCGTGCGGACCTGCGCTGAGGCGAGTGGGGAGACTAACGTGGTCGAGCAGTTCGCCTGCAGGGGTGACGGCGGCGACGCGAAGGTTGGTGCCTCCGAGGTCCACGCCGATGGAGAAAGATTTCATTGTAAGCGGTAACTCACAATGATACGCGAGGGCAGGGGCGGGAAATGCGCGGAGAAAAGATCAGCAAAAGGCCGGCAAAAGGCGAGCGAACTGCGAGCAAAAAACGAGCCAGAAGCGAGCCAGGGACGAGTAAAAGCGAGTGGGAGGCTTGGCGAGAGCGGGATTCTGCGCGGAAAACCCAGGGAGCGCAGGGAATCGCATATCATGGTGCGGGCGGTGCCCAGGGTGGTGCGATCCGCTTCGCGGCATCCAATAAAGGACCGAACTAAAAACCAATCCGGGATTCGGCCAACACTCACAGCCACAGACGAAGGAGAGAAATATGCAACGTACGGCGAGCGCCGTCTGGCGCGGGGGTTTGAAGGACGGCAAGGGCACCATTTCCAGCCAGAGCGGCGTGTTGAAGGACACGCAGTATTCATTTTCGGCGAGGTTTGAGAGCGGGATCGGGACCAATCCCGAGGAACTGATCGCGGCGGCGCACGCGGGATGCTTCACGATGGCGCTGAGCGCGCAGCTGGGGGAGGCGAATCTGAGGCCGGATTCGCTGGAGACGACGGCGGATGTGAAGTTCGAGAAGACAGAGGGTGGATTCGCGATCACGGCGATTCATCTGACGACGCGGGCGAAGGTACCGGGGGCGACGCCTGAGAGCTTTGAGACGGCGGCGAACAACGCGAAGAACGGCTGCCCGATCTCGAAACTGTTCAAGGGCAACACGCAGATCACCCTGGACGCGAAACTGGTGTAGCTTCGTGTGAGTCGATGGAAGCGCCGCGGGTTGCGCGGCGCTTGCTGTCTGTAAGGGCCAGTGACGCAGCCGGTAGCGTGTAGCCAGTAGCCGGTGGTTCATAGAGGTTGAGTTCCAGAAAGAACACATGGAACCTGTGACGCATTTGTTGACCGGGGCTTGCCTCGGCCGTTCCGGATTCAATCGCAAGACGGCGTACGCGACGCTGGCGATGACGCTGGCTGCGGAAGCGGCGGATCTGGACGTGCTATGGGGTTTTCGCGGGCCGGTCGCGGAGATCGAGCATCACAGGGGCTGGACGCACACGCTGGCGGGCGCGCCGGTGGTGGCGCTGGCGACGGTGGCGTTGGTGTGGATCATTCATCGGCTGACCACCCCAGCGAGCAAAAGCGGCTTGCCGAGGAGCCCGGTTGCCACCCCAGCAAGCAAGAGCGGCTTGCCGGGGACCCCGGGGGTCGCGCCACGATGGCTTCTGCTGTGGTTCTTCGCCCTGATCGCGGCGCTCAGCCATATTCTGCTGGACTACACGGTGAATTACGGGGTGCGGCCGTTTTTCCCGTTCGATCCGAAGTGGCACGCGTGGAGCATTGTCTTCATCGTCGACCCGTGGATTTTGCTGGTGCTGTTTCTGGCGGTGGCGGTGCCGGGGATCCTGGGGTTGGCAGATCGGGAGATTGGAGCGCGGAAGAAGCCGTTTCGGGGGCGCGCGTGGGCGATCGCGGGGCTGACGTTCATGGTGCTGTATTGGGGGCTGCGCAACGCGGAGCACGGGCATGCGCTGGAGCTGGTGAGGACGGGGAATTACACGCGGGAGCCGCTGATCCGCGCGGCGGCGGAGCCGCACATGATGGATCCGTTTCGGTGGCACGTGATTCTGGAGACGGAGGATTATTTTCAGACGGCGGAAGTGCGGACGATTGGCGACCGGGTGGAGACCGACGATTACGCCGATGTGATTTACAAGACGCCGGTGACGCCGGCGGTGGCGGCGGCGAAGCATTCGTATTTGGGGCGGGTGTATCTGGACTGGGGGAAGTGGGCGGTGGTGGAGGATCTGGGAGCGGTACCGGCGCCGGGGGCGGATATTCTGCCGCAGCCTGCATGGCACACGGTGGAGTTCCAGGATTTGCGGTTTGGGTATCGGCCGATGGGGACGACGGGGGATCCGACGCTGAGCGGCTGGGTGTATGTGGGGCCGGGCGGTGAGATTGAGGGGATGTATATGCAGGGGCATGAGCAGAAGTGAGGGAGCTTGTAGCCGGTAGCCTGGAGCCAGGTAGCGGGTAGCTAGTGCTGGAGGCGCGCTTGTGCTGGGAGGGCCCGGTTTGTTGGCAGGGTGAAGCGGTTGGTTGATGGGACTGGAAGATTGGCTTGACCGCTTGGGCTGGGGTCCGCAGAATGGGAACAGACTTTGACTTTGGATCGATGAGGGAATGATGGCTGCATATCTGCTGCTGGTGCTGGCGGTTTTGAGCCGGGTGGTGCCGTTTCCGGGGATGAATTTTACGGCGGTGGGCGCGGGGCTCCTGTATTTTGGGGCGCGGCGGCCGCTGCGCGAGATGGCGCTGCCGGTGCTGGCGCTGATGGGGACGGATTATTACCTGACGGTATTTGCGTACCGTTACCCGTTCCACACGAGCGCGTATCTGATTACCTGGGCGTGGTATGCGGCGGTGGTGGTGCTGGGGCGGATTTTGTTGAGCAAGCAGGTCACGGTACCGCGGGTGATCGGCGGGCCGGTCATTGCGTCGACCTCGTTCTTTGCGGTGAGCAATTACGCGGTGTGGGCGGGCAGCATCATGTATCCGCACACGGCGGCGGGGCTGGGCGCATGCTATGTTGCGGCGCTGCCGTTCTACCGGAATGATCTGCTGTCGACGACGGTGATTACGGTGGTGGCTTTTGGCGTGCCGGTGCTGGTGAGGAAAGTGGCGGAGCAGCGGGCGCACAAGATGGCGGCGTAGAGCTTTGGGAATCAGAAGTGACAGCGGCCACCCAATGGGTGGCCGCTATCTTTTTGCAGGACGAAAACCTTCCCTCAGTGGCTAAAGCCGGATTCATCCTCCTGCATTCATGGCACGGCTGAAGGCCGTGCCCCTTCAAAGCGTTCACTTCTGTGTGGCGAGTTGGCGGAGGACGTATTGGAGGATACCGCCGTGCTCGAAGTAGAGGATCTCCTGGGGGGTATCGATGCGAATTTTTGCTTCGAAGGTTTTGGTCTTGCCGCTTGGGTCCGTGGCGCGGACGGCTACCGTGTGGCCGTGTGCGAATTTTGAATCGAGGCGCGGCTGGAGTCCGACGACGTCGTAGGTTTCTTCGCCGGTGAGGCCGAGGGACTCGACGGTTTTGCCGGCTTCAAACTGGAGCGGCAGGATGCCCATGCCGACCAGGTTCGAGCGATGGATGCGCTCGAAGGATTCGGCGATGACGGCGCGGACGCCGAGGAGGCGCGGGCCTTTAGCGGCCCAGTCGCGGCTGGAGCCGGAGCCGTATTCTTTGCCGGCGAGGATGATGAGAGGCGTGCCGCGCTCGGCGTACTTGACCGATGCGTCGTAGATGGACATCGGTTCGCCTTCGGGCAGGAGGCGGGTGACGCCGCCTTCGGTGCCGGGGGCGAGCTTGTTGCGCAGGCGTACGTTGGCGAAAGTGCCGCGGACCATGACTTCGTGGTTGCCGCGGCGCGAGCCGTAGGAGTTGAAGTCGGCGGGTTTGACTCCGTGGTCGGTTAGGTATTTTCCGGCCGGGCCGTTGAGCTTGATGGAGCCGGCGGGCGAGATGTGATCGGTGGTGACGGAGTCGCCGAGGACGGCGAGAACGCGGGCGCCGGAGATTTCCCGGACGGGCGCGGGCTGCGCGGGCATGCCGTCGAAGTACGGCGCTTTGCGGATGTAGGTGGACTCGGGTTCCCACTGATAGACGTCGCCGGTGGGGAAGTTGAGCTTCTGCCAGTTCGCGTCGCCCTGGGTGACGGTCGCGTATTCCTTCGTATAGCTGTCGGAGGAAATGGCGGAAGCGATCACGCTGGAGACTTCCTGCTGGGAGGGCCAGATGTCGCGGAGGAAGACGGGCTGGCCAGATTTGTCTTTGCCGATGGGGTCATGGTCGAAGTCGTGGTCGATGCGGCCGGCGAGGGCGTAAGCGACGACGAGTGGCGGGGACATGAGGTAGTTGGCGCGGACCTCGGAATTGATGCGGCCTTCGAAGTTGCGATTGCCGCTGAGGACGGAGACGGCGACGAGCGAGTGAGCTTCAATGGCCTTCGAGATGTCGTCGGGGAGCGGGCCGGAGTTGCCGATGCACGTGGTGCAGCCGTAGCCGACGGTATTGAAGCGGAGTTTGTCGAGCCATTGGGTGAGGCCGGACTTGTCGTAGTAATCGGTGACGACTCGGGAGCCGGGGGCGAGCGAGGTCTTGACCCAGGGCGGAACGCTGAGGCCTTTCTCGACGGCTTTCCTGGCGAGGAGGCCGGCGGCGACCATGACGGAGGGGTTGGAGGTGTTGGTGCAGCTGGTGATGGCGGCGATGACGATGGAGCCGTGGTCGAGGTAGGGCTCGGGGTCGATGCCGAAGCGTTCTTTGACGGTGTGGGCGATGT
>JBEKIN010000075.1:0-22004 GCA_050011735.1 Acidobacteriaceae bacterium
TTACTCCGCCCGCAGCGCCCGGCTGGGATCAACCCGCGCCGCCCGTTGCGCCGGAACCCAGGTCGCTCCCAGCGCCACAAAAATCAGCAGCAGCGCCGCCGCCGTCAGCGTTGCCGGATCCCATGACTTCAGCCCATACAACTGGCTGGCGACGACGCGGCCCAGCGCCAGCGCACCGCCCAGCCCCACGGCCAGGCCGACCGCCGTCATCCACACCGCCTCGCCCAGCACCATGCACAGCACCTGACTTGACCGCGCGCCCAGCGCCATGCGAATCCCAATCTCGTTCGTGCGCCGCGACACCGTGTACGCCATCAGCCCGTAGATCCCGATGCAGGCTAATGCCAGCGCGAGAACGCCGAAGCCGATCGTGAGATCGGCGAAGACGCGCTCGTTCATCAGCAGCGATTCGATCTGTTCTTCCTGCGTCCTCACATCGATCAGCGGCAGATTCGGGTCCACCGCCTGCACCGCCCGCCGCAGCGACGGCGTAATCCCAGCCCGCGTCGTGCGCGTCTTCACCGCAAACGTCATCCCCCAGTCAATTCCCGGGCTCTGGCGATAATCCAGGTAAAACACCGGCGGCGGATCCTCGCGCAGGCTCCCATAGCGCGTATCGGCGCACACCCCCACAATCTGGTAGATCAGCTTGTCGTTCTTCGGGTCCGACGTCTCGAAGCTCTTCCCGATCGGATTCTCATTCGGGAAAAACTGCTTCGCCAGAGCCTGATTCACCACCGCCACCTTCGGCGAAGTCTCTGTGTCAGTCGGCGCGAAGCCCCGTCCAGCAAGAATCGGGATGCGGAACGTCGCGAAATACCGATCGCCAACCGCCGCGTTGTCTGCGGAATCTTTTCCCGGCTCCTCTTTCTGTCCCACCGGCTTGAAATCGTCGCTCTCATAGCTGTGCGAAAGCGGCGCCACGCTCGTCGGCGACACCGACATCACGCCAGGCACTGTGGCCAGCCGCTCTTCAAGCTGCCGGAACAGCGCCGTCCCCTTCGTCCCGGAATACTGTGACTGTGGCGGCCGCATTTCGAACAGCACGATGTTTCTCGGATCGAATCCCGGATCGATCCGGCTCAGGTTGATCACCGTGCGCAGAAAGAAGCCGGCCATCACCACCAGCAGTGTCGACAGCGCCACCTGGAATCCCACAATCGCCCGGCCCGCGTAGCCTCTGCGCCTTCGCGTTGTCGTCTGCGCGCTGTCTTTCAGTGCGCTGCTCACCTGCGTGCGCGTCGCCTGCCACGCCGGACCGACGCCGAACAGCAACCCCGTCACAAGCGAAAGCGCCGCATTAAAAGCAAATACGCCCCAGTCGAACCCTCCCGGCAGCGTCATGGGTTCCGCGGGACTCGAAAGCATGGCGAGAATTGCGTTCCGCCCGAAGTAGCCGACTAACAGGCCGGCCACGCCGCCCAACATCGCCAGCAGCAGGCTCTCCGTCATCACCTGCCGCAGAATCCGCGCGCGCCCAGCGCCCAGCGCCATACGCACGCTCATCTCCCGCTGCCGCGCCGCCGACCGCGCCAGCAGCAGATTCGCCATGTTGGCGCACGCCAGCAGCACCACCAGTCCCACCAGCGACATCAGCACAAACAGCGGCCGCGCCATCTGCCTGCTCGCCTCGTTCATCCCGCGGCTGCCGTCCGTTAGCAAAAGGTCCGGCACCGATTCGTTCGGCTTCACCGTCATCGTCGCGCGCACCGCGCTCTTCAGCGCCACATCCAGCGCCGCTCGTGCCCGCGCTTCATCTACTCCCGGCTTCGCCCGCGCCATGATCTGCATCCACCACACGCGGTCGCTGGTCAGCAGTGAGTCCACCGTGCTGTACGGGAACACCAGCGGCTGCATACTGAAGGGCAGAAAAATCTCAGGCGAGCTCTGCGTTCCCTTGGCTCCCGTAAATCCCCGCGGGTTCACCCCGACGATCGTCACATTTACCAGGTTCACCAAAATCGTTTTGCCGATCACCGTCGGCGATCGGTTGAATCGCCGCGTCCAGTACCCGTCGCTGATCACCACTACCGGCGAACCGCCCGGCTTCTCATCGTCCGAGGCACCGATGGCTCGCCCCAGCTGCGGCTGCACGTCCATCTGCTCGTAAAAATTCCCCGAGACCAGATCCGCCTGCGCCACCTCCGCCTCGCCGTCGACCGTCACGTTCATCCGCCCCACATTCTTGAACGCGAACAGATCCGCCAGCTCGTGATTCTGTTTCCGCATCAGCTGGTACACCGGGTACGAAAACGACGTGCTGCTCACCCCATCCCCATCCGCCGTCTTGTCCCAGTCGCCCCATGAGCTGTGAACCACGCTCTGCCGTTTCGATCGCCATACAAACAGCCGCAGCTCGCCGGCATGCGGCACGTTCAGTCGATCCAGCAGCACCTGCTTCGCGATCGAAAAGATCGCCGTGTTCGCGCCGATCCCGAGCGCCAGTGATCCAATCGCAATCGCCGCGAATCCCGGACTCATCTTCAGCATTCGCAGCGCGTACCCCAGATCCCGGCGCAGATTCTCAGCGAACGCCACCCCTTCGCGCACCCGCACCGTTTCCCGCACCTGTGTTACCCCGCCAAAATCTCTCAACGCCTTCCTCCATGCCTCATCGGCCGCCATTCCGCGCCGCTGATTCTCCTCAGCCGCCATCTCCAGATGCGAACGCAGCTCCTCATCCAGCTCCCGATCGAGAGCCGGCCTCCGCAACATCGCCAAAATCCGGCCGAACATCGTCCGCAATCTACTGTCCTCGTCCATCTCTGTGCTCTGTGCTCTGTGCTCTGTGCTCTGTGCTCTGGCCCACTCCCTACTGGCTACTGGCTGCTCTCACTCATTCCGCCCGTAAGGCCCGCATCGGATCGATCCCCGCCGCCCGCATCGCCGGCACATACGCCGCCACCAGCCCGGCGAACGCCACTACCCCGCAAACTCCCCCCAGCACCAGCGGATTCCGCGAGGCCGTCCCGTACAACATCGACTGCAGCACCGATGCCGACGCCAGCGTCGCCGCGATCCCAATCGCCATCCCCACTCCCACCAGCACCGCCGCATCGCGCAGCACCATCTTCAGCACGGTGCCGCGTTGCGCTCCCAGCGCCAGCCGCACGCCAATCTCCCGCGTCCGCCGCGCCACGGAGTACGCCATCACCCCGTACAGCCCCACCACCGTCAGCACCAGCGCCAGTCCCGCAAACGCCCCCAGCAAAATCATCGCGAAGCGCGGCTGCGCCAGCTCGAGTCCCATCAGATCCCGCATCGTGCTCACGTCCGTCACCGGAATATCGCGGTCCATCGAAGACACCAGGTTTCGCACCTGCGGCTCCAGGCTCATCGGGTCGACCGTGGTGCGCATCACCGTACGCATGCAACACCACAGTGCCAGCTGGCTCGCCGGCAGATATTGCATCGGCTGCATCTCGCGCTGGGTCGCCGAGGCGCGAATGTTGCCCACCACGCCCACGATCTCCCGCCATGGCGGTCCCCCCGGCGTCCCGTTGCCGGCGCCCGGCTTCAGCTTCTTCCCCAAAGGGTTCTCGCCGTGAAAATACTTTTCCGCGAAGGCCTGGTTCACGATCATCACCTGCGTCGACTTCAGATCATCCCCATCGTTAAAGTCGCGGCCCATGAGCAGCGGGATTTGCATGGTGTGGAAGTATTCCGGCGAAATGGCATCGACGGTCGCGTTCGATTGCTGCCCCTCGGGCACCGGATGCTCCGGATTCTCAAAGCTGAGCTCCGCAGCGTTGTCCGTCATCGGCGGCAACATCGACCCCGCTGCCGATTGCACGCCCGGCAACGCCCGCAGCCTTTCAAAATATTCCCGGTAGAACGCAGGCCGCGTTTTCATATACCGCGAATCCGGCGTCTCGAAATTGAACATCAGCACTTGGTTGGGGTTGAACCCTTCATCTTTGTGCGTTAGCTTCACGAAGCTCGTCATCAGCAGTCCCGCACCGGCCGTCAGCACGATCCCCAGCGCCACCTGCCCCACGATCACAAGCGATCCCAAACGATGATGCCCACCGATATCGCCACGCCCGCCTTCTTTCAGCGTCGACAGCAGATCCGCCTTTGCAGCGGTCACCGCCGGAACCAGGCCGAACAGCACTCCTGAAACCAGTGAGACGAGCAAAGCAAACGCGAGCACCGGCAGATTCACGCCCGCATCGGCCGCGCGTGGCACGCTCTCGCCAATCAGCCGCAGCACCGCGGGCGTGACGAGAAACGCCAGGGCGCATCCCGCCACGCCGCCCGCGATTCCCAGGGTGACGCTCTCCACCAGCAGCTGCCGCACGATCCTGCCCCGGTTCGCGCCCAGCGCCGAGCGCATCGCCATCTCCCGCTCCCGCTCGCGCGCCCGCGCCAGCAGCAGGTTCGCCACATTGCCGCACGCAATCAGCAGCACCAGCGCCACTGCGCCCAGCACCACCATCAGCAGCATCCGCGTGTCGCCCAGCAGAGCCGTCAGCTCGCTCTGCACCTCTGCCGAGTCGTGCCCGGTGTTCGAGTCCGGATACTGCTTCGCCAGCGCCGCCGCCATCGCCTTCATATCCGCATCGGCCCGCGCCACCGTCACGCCCGGCTTCAATCTGCCGATCACATTCAGGAAATGCATGCCGCGGTTGCCGACCGCTGGGTGATGGTCGTTCGCGTCGTCATCCATCGCCAGCGTGGTCCAGAAGCTGGTCTTCGGCTCAACCACCGGAAAACGGAATGACGCCGGCATCACTCCGGCAATCGTGTACGCATCCCCGCTCAGATGGATCGTCCGCCCAACCACTGACGCATCCGACCCGAACTGCGAAACCCACAGCGCATGGCTGATCAGCACCACACGTGAGCCGCGCTTTTCCTCCTCCGGCCTGAAACCGCGTCCCAGCTCCGGGGAGACACCCAGCAGTGGCAACAGATCCCAGCTCACTACCTGTCCATTCAGATGCACCGCACGCTCCACGCCTGTCAGCGTGAACGATGCATCGTGATACGACACCAGGCGCTCGAAGCTGCGGTTCTGCCTGCGCCAGTCGAAGAAATCCGGATACGACACATCCTCGGCGGAGAAACTACCCATCCCGCTCGACTGCGCCTCCACCAGCCGTTGGGGCTGTGCGTAGGGCAGCGGCCGCAGCATTACCGCATCCACAATGCTGAACACCGTCGTGTTCGCCCCAATTCCCAGTGCCAGGGTGATGATCACCACTGCGGCGAATCCCGGCGCCCGCCCCATCTGCCGCAGCGCGTACGCCACATCGCGCCGCAGATTCTCCACGAATGGCACTCCCTCTCGCATCCGCACCGTTTCCCGCACCTGCGTCACTCCGCCAAAATCCCGCATCGCTCTCCTCCTCGCCTCTTCGTGGCTCATCCCGCGCTTCCGATTCTCCTCAGCCGCCATCTCCAGATGCGAACGCAGCTCCTCATCGAGGTCGCGATCGAGAGCGCGCCGCCGAAACAGCGCCAGGATCCGGCTGAACATTGTCCGCAATCTGCTGACCTCGTCCATTTCTGTGCCCCGTGCCCCGTGCCCTTCTCACTGAACCGTCAAAAACCGCGCCATCGTCGCTGCCACCCGTTCCCAGCTCTCCGTCTCTTTCTCGATCTGCGCTTTGCCGGTCTTCGTCAGCGAGTAATAGCGCGCCCGCCGCCCGTTCTCGCTTGTCCCCCAGTCCGCACGGATCCATCCCCGCTGCCGCAGCCGCAGCAACGCCGGGTAAATCGTTCCCTGATTCAGCCGCAGCGCCTGCTCGCTGATCTGCTCGATCCGCCGCGCGATCCCGTACCCGTGTTGCGGCCCCATCGTCTCCAGCGTCTTCAGCACCATCAGGTCCAGCGTTCCCTGTAATACGTCCGACTTGTCTTCGCCCACGATCCCTCCTGTTGGATCTCTACAGATACTATTGTCTCCATTAGAATGTCAACAGGTAGCCAGGTTCTTTTATCGAAAGATAGTGAAACCTGGCGACAACAAAACCCGTCTGACCGCCTCAAGCGGGTGTAGTTTCGTGCTTGTCAGCACAGCTCTTCCCGACCCTTCGCGGAGTGCCGCCGGGCGGCTCTGTTACTGGCAAATGAACCCTGCTTCCTGTAATCTTGTGCATGCCCAGCGTGGGTCGTTTGGAGGTGTATTTCTTTGGCGGAAGTTCGCATTCAGGAAGGCGAACCGCTTGAAAATGCATTGCGCCGGTTTAAGCGCAAGGTCCAGCAGGAAGACATTATTAAGGAAGTAAAACGTCATTCCTTCTACCTGAAGCCCGGCGAAAAGCGACGCGTGAAAGAAGCGCTGGCGCGGAAGCGGAATCGTAAGAAGGCTCGTAAAGAGCAGGATTAATCACTGAGCCGGTCTGTTCAGGTCCCCAGACTCCGACAGATCTGAGCCCTTGCCGGCGCGTTGCCGGCGGGGTGGAGGACCAACCCTCACCAGCGCCCAGTTCGCGCTTGTGAGTTGTCAGGCCGGCTTTGTACCCTTTTCTGTAGCCCGTTCCCCCAACGGGCTTGCTCTGGTGTTGTTCTTCGCCGCATGTTCGAAGCGGCTGGGTAGCCTCGAGAGATGCCCCTCCAGGAATGTCGCTCCTGCCCGGGCCGCTGTCCTCGAACTGCCCCAAGGGCCCCTTAACCAATTAGGAAGTATCACGCCGGCTCCCTACTGGCGTGTCGCAGCAAGCCGGTATCCGCATTCTGGATGCCGGGCGATCCGGGCGCGCCGTCAGTGGGGCGCTGTTAGAACGGGTGCTTCGGGCAAAGGCGAGGGAAGCGGGATGGAATTCGTCGACAAAATTCTCAAATGCGCCGACTGCGGGACCGATTTTGTCTTCACAGCCGGAGAACAACTCTTCTTCTTCGACAAACAGTTCAAGAACGATCCGAAACGCTGTAAGCAATGCAAGGCCAAACGCGCTTCCGGCTCTGGCTCCGCCCGTCCGGAAACGCGCACTGTCTGCTCGGAGTGCGGTACGGAAACCACCGTCCCCTTCAAGCCCACCCAGGGGCGCCCGGTTCTCTGCCGCGGTTGTTTCCAGCAGAAACGGACGGCCATGAGCCAGGCCAGCTAGCCCCGAACCCATCCCCCGGTTCGGCTCCCGCATCGTTCAAAATTGTTCAGAAGAGAATCGTGTGCCGCGCTCTGCCTGTGCGTGGCCAGTCAGCCCAGTACCCTTCCCGCTGTGCTCTGAGCCCTTGATCACTGACAACTGACACTGACAACTGATCACTGTCCTACCGCGCATCCGCAAGCTTGCGCGGCTTCTTCGCTGCTGCCTGCGCCTCCCGCACCGCGGCCAGCTTGCCTGCCTTCCGCTTCTTGTCTTCGTGCGCCACCAGCATCGCCTCGATCTGCCGCAGCAGATCCTGCGTGTTCATCGGCTTCACCAGCACCTTGTCGGTGTCCGAGGTCGTCAGCCACTCCGCATCCTTCGGCGGATACGCCGTCAGCATCGCCACCGCCGGCTGGTTCGCCGCCTTCTTCGCCGCCGCCGCCACATCCTCGCCCGCCGTTTCGCTCTCCATGCGCAGGTCCGTAATCACCATGTGGTATTCGTTCGCCTTCAGACGCAGCTTGGCTTCCCGCGCCGAAGCTGCCGTCTCCACATCGAACCCGCTGATCTCCAGCACCGCCTTCAAAGTCAGCAAAATCGCAAGGTCATCATCGACAAGCAGAATGCGTCGTTTCATATCGAACTCCTGGTCCTGAACTTCGAGTTTCCCACCGCTGGATCGTACACGAAAGAAATGAGAACAGCTTCAGAGACTCGTCGAATCCGGCCAGTGCCGGACCCCTCCGGTCTCCCGTTGATACACTGAGCAACGTGGCAGAATATCACGTTGAAAACTTTGGCTGCCGTGCCAGCCGCGCCGATGGCGAGGCCATCGCCGCCGGCCTGCGCCAGGACGGGCTTGTGCCTGCCGAAGCCCCTGCCTCAGCCCATGTTGTCATTGTGAATACCTGCAGCGTCACTGCCGAGGCCGACCGCCAGGCCAGGGCCTGGATTCGCCGCGTCCGCCGCCAGAACCCCGCCGCCCGCCTCATCGTCACTGGCTGCTACGCCCAGCGCGCCCCCCAGGAACTCGCCGCCCTGCCTGAAGTCGACGCCGTCATCGGCAACAGCCACAAGTCATTGGTCGCCGACATGGCCTTCCACCTCATCTCGCGAGGGCACGAGCCTGCCCTGAGCGAAGATCGCGCGAGCGATCGAGTCGAATGGGTCCCCCTCATCCAGATCCTCCACGACGACGCCTTCGCGCACTCCGAGTTGGCCGCGCTCCCCTTCGCCCCCGACTCACAGCAAACCCGCCCTAACCTCAAAGTGCAGGACGGCTGCGGCAATCGCTGCTCCTTCTGTATCATCCCCACCACGCGCGGACACTCGCGCTCCGTCGCCCTGGCCGCCTGCCTCGACAATGTCCGCCGCTTCGTTGATCAGCACGGGAAAGAGCTGGTTTTATCGGGCATCAACCTCGGCCGCTGGGGACGCGACCTTCAGCCTGCCCAGCGTTTCGAAGATCTGGTTTCAGCGATCCTGACTCGGACCGCGCTCCCGCGCCTGCGCCTCAGCTCCATCGAGCCCATGGATTGGTCCCCCGACCTCCTCGCCCTCTACCGCGAATTCGCCATCGGCGGCCATCCTCGCCTTGCGCGCCACACGCATCTCCCGCTCCAGTCCGGTTCCGATACCATCCTCCGCCGCATGTATCGCCGCTATCGCCCCTGGCACTACGCCGAGCGCCTCGCCGCGATTCGCGAGCTTCTCCCCGACGCCGCCATCGGCGCCGACGTCATGATCGGTTTCCCCGGCGAAACCGACGCGCTCTTCCGCGAGAGCTACCGCTTCATCGCAGCGCAGCCCTTCACCTACCTGCACCTGTTTCCCTTTTCCGCGCGTCCTGGCACGCCAGCGTGGGAACTCCACCGCCAGACACCGGTCCCGGCCCACGCCGTGCACGAGCGCATGGCCGCCCTGCGCGACCTCATTGCCGAAAAGTCCCGCGCCTTCCGCACCAGCTTTCTCGGCCACGCACTCTCCGCTGTGACGGTCGAGCCCGGCGCCGATCCAGCGACCACGTCAGCCGTCACCGACAACTTCCTCAAACTCACCCTCGACGAACCCATCCCCGCCAATCAGCTCGTCGCCGCGCGCATCACGGCGCTCACCGCTGAAGGCCTCCGCGGCACGCTCGCGCCCGCCTGCTAAGCCGTTCCTCCGCGACCTGCGCTCAGGCAAAGAACTTCTTCAGCGGCTCCCAGTAGTGCGAGTACCAGCCCGAGCTCAGGCTGTCGTAGTCGCCCGCCGGAAACCCCGTGTGATCGAGGACCACCAGCGTGCCGGTGCCGCTTGGCCGAAATTCGAACTTCGCGACCGAATAAACGCCCGGATCCCAGTGCGTGGGCCGCCATGCCTGCACGATGCGCTGCCCGGAAATAATCTCGATCGTGCGGCCGACGATCACCCCTCCAAACAGCGAAAATGCTCCGCCCTCGTGCGCGTCGATGGTGGCCGGAAGCCCGGTGAACGCGGCGAACTGTTTCGCATCGAGAAGAGCACCATCAATGCGCGACGCGGAGGCAGCCAGCGCCACCTCCTGGTGCAGCGCGGTGCGCGTGTCGCCAGGGGTCGTGGGCTGCTGCTGCTGCGGCGTTTCGCCCTGAAGAGCCGAGCCGGCGGCCAGGCCACCAACCGCCAGCGCGAGGCTGCCGGCAAACTGCCGGCGCGTGGGGCCGTGCGTATTCCTGTGCATCGAAAGATCTCCTTGAACGACTCAAAGCATGGAAACCTGGTCTGTGACGCGAAGGCGGGGGCCCAGCGCTTACTGGATCGGCAATTGCAAGTCGGAGTCGGGCCGGTCCTCGCTGGGCCTGCCAGCAAATTCGCGCTCCAGCCGGTCGTTCACGCCAGCCTGCGCGAACTCCGCCGCCACCCGAATCCCGTTCATAACGGCGCGGTCGTTCGACGATCCATGCCCGATGATGCACACGCCCCGCACGCCCAGCAGCGGCGCTCCGCCGTACTCCGACGGATCCAGCCTTCGCCGGAACGCATTGAACGCCTTCCGCGAGAGCAGCGCACCCACCTGCGCCGTCACCGTCTGCGTCAGGGATGCCTTCAGCATCTCGCGCACCAGCCGGCTCAGGCCCTCTGAGGTCTTCAACGCGACGTTGCCCACGAATCCATCGCAGACAATAACGTCGCAGTTGCCGTTATAAATATCGCGGCCTTCGACGTTCCCGATGAAATTCACGGGCAGCTTGCGGACCAGCAGCGTCGCTTCGCGCGTGAGGTCGTTGCCCTTGCTTTCTTCTTCGCCCACCGACAGGATTCCCACTCGCGGACGCGGAATGCGCAGCACACTGCGCGCGTACAGCTCGCCCATCACCGCGAATTGCTCGAGGTTTTGCGGTTTGCAGTCGACATTCGCTCCGACATCAAGCAGTACGCACGGCGAACCCGACAGCGTCGGGACCACAATCGCCAGCGCTGGCCGATCGACTCCCGGCAGCGCTCCCAGAGCCATTTTCGCCGTCGCCATGCCGGCGCCCGTGTTGCCCGCGGTAAAGAAGCCCGCCGCCCGCTTCTCCTTCACCATCTTTAGCCCTATGCGCATGGAGCTGTTGCGCTTGGTGCGCACCGCTTGCGCCGCTTTCTCGTCCATCCCGATAAATTCCTCAGCATGCACGATGGAGATGGGCAGACGCGCGAAGCCGAGAGCCGCCGCCAGGCGCGGGCGCAGAAACGACTCCGGCCCAACCAGATGTACTCGGACTGGCAGATTGCGGCAGGCAAGGATCGCGCCTCGTATCTCAGGCTCCGGAGCTTTGTCCGAACCCATGGCGTCGAGAGCGATGTCTGTGAGCATCAAGCGCTGGCGCTACTTGGCTTCCTTTACTTCCAGGACTTCGCGCCCCTTATAGGTGCCGCATTTGGGGCAGACGTGATGCGGGAGCTTGCGCTCGTGGCAATTCGGGCACTCGGAGAGCCCGCTGGCGGTCAGAAAGTCGTGCGCGCGGCGCTTGGAGGTGCGGGCCTTGGAGTGGCGCCGCTTTGGGTTCGGCATTGCAGGATTCCTTTCGCTCCCGGCACAAATTTCCGGGCAAGAACTTCAGTGATTCGTCTCTTTCGCTTCCGGACTGATCCGGCTGCTCAGGTCTGAAAGCGCCGACCACCGCGCGTCGACCGGTCCGGCCTCGCAGGCACAGGGTTCGGTGTTCAGATTACGTCCGCAGCGCGGGCAAAGTCCCTTGCAATCCGAGCGGCAAAGCGTTCTTACCGGAAGGGTTAGCAGCACCTGCTCGCGCAGAACGTCTTCCAGCACCAGACCGCCTTCCTGATAATAACCGATTTCGGTTTCGGGCGGGACCAGGGCGCGTTCGGTCGGACCCGCGTCGATTCCCAGCGGCCGGAACAGCAGATCGAAATCCCCCGCAAGCTCGTGCTTCACCGGCTCAACACACCGCGCGCACGGCGCCTCAAAAACCCCGGACCACTTCGCCCGCGTCCGGATGTCGGGGACGATTTCCTTCGGTCCGCGATGCTCGCGCAGCAGCTCGGCCTGCCCCTGGACAGCCAGGTTGCCGACTTGCTTCGCGTCTTCTCCGTAGTCGATCGCGCCAGGAGGGACTTCCAGGTCAAAACGTACCGGCTCGCGTTCGAGATCGAGCAGGGTAATCAGCATTGCATGTTCCTTCTGCCACCGCATCGCGCCCGAGGCTGGCATGCTGGGGGCCCGGCGCGTGGGGGATACGGCAAGGTTACGGGGGACAAACGCGAAATGCAATGACGCCGCTGGTTCGCGCCTGCGAAGGCCGTCTCACTCCAAGCTTTTCTCAAACACCACCGAAGTCTTGACCCTGCGATAGCCATCGCGCAGATAAAATCGGTGCGCATCCTCGCGCTTAATCTGAGACCGGACGCGCACCACCGGGATGGACTGGCTTCGAGCCCACTCCTCGATCTCCGCGCAAAGCCGCCTGCCCACGCCGCAGCCGCGCGCCGTCTCCCGTACCACCAGCCCGCTGATCAGGACCACGTCCGGAGTCGGGAGATGGCGCTCGATGCAGGCATCGATCCAGCCAACCAGTTGGCCGCCGTGCAAAGCCGCAAGCGCGATTCTGTCAGCGGAGCGGGTGATGGCCTCGATGCGAAGCTGGACTTCGGCCGCGGAGCCAGGATAGCCGAGTTGGTCGCTCAACTCGGCGACCCCGGCAGCGTCATCCGCGGTCAGTCGACGCACTACGAGGCTCGCAGGATCCAAAGCAGCACGCATGAGCGCATTATCGCGCAGCTACTGCACCCGGTTCGATGGCAAATCGAGAATTACGGCTGCTGCTCCAGCGCCAGCACGGCATACGCCGTCGCCGCATCGGTCATGAACAACGCCGGATCGCTCGCCGGATCGCGCTGCTTGTTCAGCGACGCCGCCGTCCACGTTCCGTCATTCTGCTGATGCTGCGCGAGCCAGGCCAGACTGCGGCTGAGCATCGCATCCCGCCGCGGTGTCCCCACCGCCTCCAGCGCCAGCACCGCAATCCCCGTAGCGTAGCCGTCGCTCGTCGTTGGCTGCGCGGTGTGATCTACGCGCTCCCGAACATCCAGCGCCGCCGTCCGGAATCCTCCATCCCCCTGCTGCTGCGCGCGCAGCGCCGCCATCAGCGCCTTGCGCTCCGCACGCGTCAGCAGCCCCGGCTCCTTCGCCGAAGCCCAAAGGATGTACAGCTGATTCACCAGCGGCTGAGCCGCATAATTCCGCCGCAAATAATCCCGCAGCCGGTCCAGATGCTCGCGCGTCCCCGGCTCCCGCGCAAATCCCCCTGGCAAATGCACCGCTTCCACCATCAGCAGCGCCGCGCCCTGATAGCCCGACTCCGTCGATTCCCACGGCCCCAGATGAAAATCCTGCCACTTCCATCCGCCAGCCAGCGGCCCGTCCGCTTCCTGCAGCGCCCAAACCTCCTCGAACGCCTTTCGGGTGATCGGCCGCAGTTGCCCCTGCGCCCCGTCGTAGCTCGCGAGGATCACCACATTCAGCACCGCCTCGGTCGCGTGCGACTCCGCCGCTTTCCCCTTGCCATACTTCTCATCGGAATAGAACGGCGCCATTTCCGCCCAGTCGCCGACGCGTTTCTCCACGCTGTCCAGCATCGTTTTTTCCGGAGCTGGCATCGCAGCGTCGCCCAGGTCGCGCCGCAGTTCCGAGCGCACCATCGCATAGGGCACCACCGTATGGCACGAGATGCACAGCGTCCCGTGATCCTTCTGCGCCCGCGGCCACCCCTGCCACCACGTCTCGCGCGAGTCGAGATACTGCGCCGCCGCCTGCCTGTTCCATGTTCCAGACGGAGCATCGGAAGCCCCGTGGACCGCTGCGATCCGCAAGGAAACCACGCAAAGGAAAAACCCGCTCAGCACCAGAACCGCTCCGGCGACTCGACCCCTCATGCGGCAATTCCTCCCGATGAATACGACAGGATGGCTCATCGTACCGCATTTCGGTCAGCCGGAAGCCGGAGGACGCAGAAGGGGGCGACCGGATCGAGGGCTCCACGAACGGGTACTTCGGTGATCTTGCGCAACCCGGTCGCGAGCGTAAAATCGCCCGTTCCTGCCGCTGGCGCGCTTTCATTTATCCAAAACAACCATCGGGTCATGCAATGACCGTCAGTACTGCCGACAATCACAACGAACCGCTGCAAAGGTGGCGTCTGCGCATACCCACGTTTCTGTCAGGAAAGGAAAGTGTGTCATGAGACGAATTGGCTTCGCCGTCGCCCTCATCCTCGCCTCGCTGCCGTTCGCAGCCGGCGCGCAGGCTCCCGCCCCATCCTCCGCACCGGTAGCCGCTCAGAGCATCCCCGTTGTCGGAACCTTCGACAGGACCTCCATCGTCATCGCCTTCTATCGCTCGCCCCTGTGGGCGGCTATTCTTGCTGACCGCCGCTTTGAATTGAATGCCGTCAAAGCCGCCAATGACACGGCCAGAGCCCAGGAACTGGAAAAGTACGGCGCGGAGAGCCAGGATCGCGCTATGCAACAGCCGGTCGGTAAAGCTCCCATCGACAACATCCTGGCCGTTCTGCAGCCTGAATTCAGAGAACTCAGCAGCAGGATGAAACTCTCGGCTATTGTTGACTCGTCCGCTGCCGACCCGAAAGCCGCCACTGTGGATGTAACTCCTTTGCTCATGGACTGGCTCAAGGCAAGCTCGGAGACCCGCAAGATGGCGGAGGAGGCACACCAGCATCCGGCCGGCAAGTAGGCCGTTTCGCCCGGCCCACATCTCGCGGCGGAACCGCATCCGGCCGCGCCCCTCAGGAACGTTGTCCGTTCGTTTTCAGTTCGCCTTTCCCAATTGAGACCGTATCGAGGTGGGGGCGGCGTCGAGACCTGGTCTAGTAGATCCTGAAGTTCACCTCGATATTCACTTCCACCGCAACGTTCTTGCCCTGGAAAACTGCAGGCTTGAACTTGTACTCCCGCACCGCCTCCAGCGCCTTCTCGTCCAGCCCCATCCCCAGCGGCCGCACGATGCGGACTCGCTGCGGATTACCCTGCGCATCCACCACCAGCCCCACCACGCAAACCCCCTGGTACTTCGCCCGCCGCGCCTCGTCGGAGAATTCCGGATCGGGCGCATATATAAGGATGGGGTTCGAAACCCCGCCGCCGACGTGGTAAAGTCCGCCCCCGTAGCCGCCGCCCTCGCCCGCTCCAATGCCGTTGCCCTTGCCGGACCCGATCCCGCCGCCAGAACCGGTCCCAAACCCCGAACCCGACCCCGAGCCCTGCGACGCAAACGCCACCTGCTGCGATTGCGGCACACCCAGATCCGGCATGTTCGCGTCCGGCAGTTTGATTTGCGGCATCACCACCGTCGGCTCAACCGCCAGCTTCGGATTGTCCAGCCGCAAAATCTGCGGAGGCGCGATCTGTTGCTTCGCGAACTTCGGCAGCTTTCCTTTCGAAGCCTCCAGCAGCTCATGATTCCCGCCGCCCCCGCCCCCGCCCATCGTGTCCTTCAGATTCGAAGCCGGCATAAACGGAATCTCCACCGTCGTCGCCATCAGCTTCTTCTGCACCTGCCGTGTGTGCCACTGGTCCAGCGCGAACAGCACGATCAGCGCGCAAATCAGCGCGTGCGCGCCCAGCGACAGCATGCTCGTCCATCGCGACTGCGTCGTAATCTCCAGCCCGGCAAACGTCGGGATGAATTCGACGGGTGCCCCATTCAAGCCCGCTGTTGGCTTGAGTGGGAAAGGACCCGCGACGTCCCAGCCCAGCCTTTCCTCCACTCCGGACATCAGCGTGGCCGGCGCCGCCTCGCGGGCGAACGCCGCGTACAGGGCCTGCTCCAGTTCCGCGTCGCTTTCCATCATGACCAGCCTCCCCTCCCCCGCGCGCCGCGGCGTTCTAATGCAGCACCCGAGCCATCTTCTCCCGCAACAGCTGCAGCGTCCGCCGCAAGTGGCTCTTCACCGTGGCGACGGGCATGCTCAGCGCTTCGGCAATCTCTTCCGGCGTCAAGTCTTCCTGATACCGCAGCGCGATCACCGCGCGCGGCGTTTCAGGAAGCGAAGCCACCAGCTGCCGGATCTGGCGGCTCAGCAGAGGATCGCTCGGCGAGGCTTCGACCGCAAGCTCGGGCAGCTCCCCTGGATCTGTAACGACTTCCGGTCGCCTGTCCCGCTGGCGAATCCGGTCGATGGAGCGGTGTACGGTGGCGCGGCGCAGCCAGTGAAGGACGTGGTCGTCCGACTCCAGCTCGTCGAGCTTCGCGTACAGCTCCAGAAACACATCCTGTGCGGTCTCTTCGGCGAGGAAGCGGTCGCCCAGAATGCGAAGGGCGATGCTGAAGACCATCGACTGGTGTGTGGTTATCGAAGGTGAGTACTAAAGAGTCAGGAGAGGACGCCTGCGTTGCGGCCTTGGTCAATGTCGAGCCAAGTTCCACCGCCCATCCCGCCCGGTTACCTCCAAACCACGAACTTCAGCCAGCCCTCCCAAACGTCGGTCCACGCATGAACAATAATGTTGGCGCGCAGGTTTCTGCGCCAGGCAGCCAGTGCCCCATACAAGGCTCCCAGCACGCTGATCACGACCACGTTCTTCCAGCCCTGGTAGAGGTGAAACAGGCCGAACACCACTCCTTGCCCCAGCACGGCCACCACTACGCTGCCCGTCAGAGCATGAATTTGCCGCTGCAGATACCCGCGGAATGCCATCTCTTCGCAAACGCCGGCAGTAATCGACGTTGCGATCCAAACCAGAATCTCCAGGGCGCTGTGCGGCAGCAGGCTGTCGACGGTCTTCGCGCTGCTCGGTCCCAGCAACCAGTGAACACCATACGCCGCGCCTTCCCACAGCACCCAGAACGGCAATACGATTGCGACGTCGATCGCAACCGCCTTCCACGTTTTCCATCGCTCACCGGAGAGCGTCTGCAGGTTGCCGCCACGGTGATGGACGCCGGCCCAGCAGTAATAGAGCAGCGCCCAATCCATCCCAATTATGGTCAGGTAGACGGGAATCGCCTGACTGTGGCCCGCCAGCTGGCCGGCAGAGGGTCCAGCGCCTCCCGCCGGCGCGTGCTGCGCAAGAAAACCCAAAACCACCACCCCTGCGCTGATCAGGAGAAAGCCCGCCAGGTGCCACCACGAGGCGATCTGCGCTTGTCTTTGACTCGCTGCCGGATTCGTTGCTGCGATTGCCTCATTGCCTTGCATGTTTTTTCTCCTGACGGGTCCGTGGATGCTTCTGCTGTTTCCTGCCTAACCTGTGCAGCTCGGCCAGCGTCTCTTCGGCCCAGCGCAGGTGCGCTTTCATTTCCAGTTGCCCAAAGCGCGCGGCCATTCTCCAGTACGGCGCCCCAGGATAGTGCCGATTCGCATCGATCTGCTCACGTTCCGCCCGTTCGAGGAAATCGAGTACAGCGCGGTGCTGCTGCGCCATGCGCTCCAGGTAACCGATCAGAATTTCTGCGGGAACCTGTTCCCCGAAGAACAGCTTCAGCAGCAGCTCGTTGCGGGGAATCTCCGGTTGTGGCGGCACCGCCAGCCACTCCCGCAGCCGTTCACGGCCCTTTTCCGTGATGGAGCAAACGCGCCGGTCCGGCTTGCCCTTTTGCCGCTCCGTTTTGCAGCTGACGAACCCGCCCTTTTCCAGCCTCTTGAGGTTGGGATAGATCTGACCGTAGCTCTCATTCCAGAAGTGGCCCACCGACCCGCGGATCATCAGCCCCAGGTCGTAGCCCGACATGGGCTCAATCGCCAACAGGCCCAGCAGCACTTCCATGCTCGAACTGGAGCGTCGTGCCATATGCCTATTAGATATAGCTCTATTAGATAGTGTTGTCAAGCGGCGCAAACGGAGAAGATTTACAGGGATTGATCCGCGCTCGTGGGGGGTCGCACTCGGGTGGCGCCAGCTACCGGCTCACTGGCCGGTCGCGTGCGCCACCAGCCGCTGGTGCGAAGCGATGTTGCCCTCCGTCATCCCCAGCGCCCACTTGATCGCTTCGAAATACATCTTCCGGATGTCCAGATCCTGCCACGACTCCTCGGTGTGCCCGAGCGTCGAGTAGAAGACTCGGCCCCGGCCGTACATCTTGCTCCACGCCACCGGAAAATCGTGATCGGCGCGATGGATGCGCGGATTGTTCTCGTAATCCAGCTTCGACGGATCGAGGCTCAGCAGCACATTCACCTTGTCGCGCGACCACTCCTTCGGCTGATAAATCTCGTCGTACTTCACGAACGCGTGCGGAAAATGGCGCACCGCCGGGAAACTCGGATCCTCATTCACGATCGGCGCGTTGAACGTCCCCCACGGGTGCTGATCGAACCAGCCCCCGATCATCTCCCCGTACTCAGGCCAGGTGTAGTTGGTGTCGAGCGCGGCATGAATCCCCACGAACCCCTTGCCGTCGTCGTGGATGAACGACAGCATGTCCTGCTTCTGGCTGGCATCCATATCGAGCTCACCGGTGGTGCTCGCAAATACCAGCACGTCAAAGTAGCTCAGGTTTTTCGCGTTTCTGCCCAGGTCCTTCTTCGTCAGCAGTTCCGTGTCCGTCCGTATCGTGGTGTCCCACAGGCCGCTCTCCTGGCCCATGTCGAACACCGCCGCCATGGCCGCCGAGATGGAATCATGCTCGAAACCTTTGGTCTCCCCGATCACCAGCACGTGCTTCAGGTGGATCGTCTTCGCGTGCGGCGGAGGCAGCCCCGCATCTCCAGCCGACTGCGCATGAGCGGCGATGCTCCCACCGGAAAGCGCGAGAGAAAACAGTACAGGGAAGAGGAAGCGGGAGGAACTGAAAGCGAGCACGCGGTCTCCTTGGAGCCCGAAGCCCGGCACCAAACAAAAGAGGCTTCGCGGTCCGAGGAGAAGTGTAGCGGAAGTGGACCGTAGGCGGTGCACGGGGTAGCTTGCGCCGACGCAAACACGAGCGCGCTAGAGCGACGTGCGGTGATGAACCACGCCCTCCTTCATCACCAGCAGCAAATTCTTCTTCGGATTCGCCAGCACCCCGATGTCTTCGAGCGGCGACCCGTCCACCACCAGCAAATCTGCGATCGCGCCCTCCGCGACAACGCCCAGCCGTCCTTTCATTCCGACCAGCTCAGCGCCCACCGTCGTCGCACTCGCCAGAATCTCCTCAGCCGTCAGCACCCGCGCGCGAATCGCAAATTCCTCGCACTGCCGAACGTGCGTCGGCCCCAGTAGATCCGTCCCGAACGCCATCGTCACGCCCGCCTCTTTCAAAATCGACAGGCTCTCCAGTCCCGCCTTCCGCACTGTCTCGATCTTCGCCACCGATGCCGCGGGCAGTCCCAGCCCCGGACCGTCCTCGGCCAGCGCTTCATACGTCACCAGCGTCGGCACCGCCACGGCTCCCCCTTGCGCGGCAAAACGCGCAGCCGCCGCGTCGATCAGGTTGCAGTGCTCCAGCGAATGCACCCCGCATTCCACCGCCCGCACGATCCCCTCCGGCGTGTAAAGATGCGCCGCAACATACGTCTTCGCGTCGAGCGCCTCCTCTACCGCGGCGTTCAGTTCCTCGACCGAGTACCCCAGCCATCCCACCGGATCCGTCGGGCTCGCTACGCCCCCGTTTCCCATCACCTTAATAAATGCCGCGCCCTCCCTCAGCATCTGCCGGCACGCCCGCCGCACCTCGTCCACGCCATCGGCAACGCGCCCCAGCGCGCCAAAATTCCCCGCCCACCGATTCGCGTCGTGCGTGTCGTACCGCGGCCGCCCATCCCCGTGCCCGCCCGTCTTTGACAGCGCCTTCCCGCACACAAACAGCCGCGGTCCCGGCGTCAGCCCCTGCGCAATCGCCTCCGCCAGCGAATACGGCGCGCCGCCCAGGTCCCGCACCGTCGTGAACCCGCGCTCCAGCATGCCTTTCAAAATCGGCACGGAGCGCAGCACCGCCGTCGCCGCCGGCAACTGCGCGTTCGCCGTGATGTCCATCATGCTGGCCACTACGTGCACGTGGCAGTCGATCAACCCCGGTATCACCGTCCGCCCCGCGACGTCGATCACCTCGCAATCCCCCGCCGGCGTCGTCGCGTTCACGTCGCAGATCACGCCGTCCTCAATCAGAACGTTGCCCCCACGCGGCTCGGGAGCCGTCGCGTCGACGATCGTCGCATTGCGCAGAAGAATCTGCATGACCCTGATGGTAATTTGGAACGCGAAGGGGAGGCTAACTCCGATGGCAAAATCTGGCCTGAAAACCGTCGACGACTACATCGCGTCTCAGCCCGAGGCGGCGCAACCCGCGCTCACCCAGGTCCGCGACGCGATTCGCAAAGCCCTGCCCGCAGCCGAGGAAGTCATCTCCTACAACATCCCCACGTATAAGCTCGACGGCGCCATGGTCATTTATTTTGCCGGCTGGAAGCAGCACTACTCGCTTTACCCGGCCGGCGCGCGTCTCCTCGCGGCGTTCAAAGACGAACTAATTGCATACGACATCAACAAGAGCACCATCCGATTCCCGCTCTCCGCGCCCGTCCCCGTCAAACTCATTCAGCGCATCGTCAAATTCCGCGTGACGGAGGCCGCCGATCGAGAGAAGACCCGTGCGAAGACCCCGACAAAGCGCTAATCCCGCATGCGCGCGCAGTCCACTAGCTCTGCGGCTCGCCTCGCAGAAATCCCCCAATGTGCTCGTTGAGAAACTTTCCGTCCGCCGGGCCCGCCCCCGCTCCCGCGGGATGCCCCCACAGCGACGGAATCGGCAGCAGCGTGCAGTGCGGGATAAACTGCGCCTCATAGCGCGCATCGCCCACCGGAAAATACAAATCCGTTGCCGACGGCATATACAAAACCTGCGCCTGGATCGACCGCAGCGCCTTCTGCTCGTCGCCGCCGAACCCCGGTGTTGTCCCCACATCGTGCTTTTCCCACGTCCGCAGCTGCAGAATCAGATTGTTCGCGTCCGCGTTCGGAATAAAGTGCGTCTTATACTCCTCGATCGTCTGCTCCAGCGTCGCTCCCGGCTTCGCATCCGTCTTCCACAGCTCCTGCCGCCACCACTCCTGCGAATAGAGCCACGCCGTCCACACCAGCGCAAATTCCTGAATGCCCTTCTCCGGCTCCACCTTGTAGTCGCCGCCTTCGAACGCCGAATCGGTCGTGATCGCGCCAATCTCGCTCTCGTTCCGCACAATCCCATGCCCATACGTCTTCGCCGTCCCCGACGTCGCCACCACACGATCCATAAAGTCCGGATACGACACTGCCCACTGGAACGCCTGCTGCGCTCCCATCGAGAACCCAATCACCGCCTGCAGATGCCGTACCCCCAGCTCCTGCGTCAGCAGCGTGTGAACCGCCTCCACGTTGTCACGAATCGTCATCGTCGGAAAACGCGGCCCGTGGAACGGCTCCGGCGTATTGCTCGGCGACGACGACCGCCCGTTCCCGAACAGTTCCGACGTCACCAAAAGTTCCTTCTCCGGATCGAGCGCCTTCCCCGGCCCAATCAGCCAACCGTACCCGTGCATATCCGCCATGTAATGCGACGGCAGCAGGATCGCGTTATCTCCCGCCGCGTCCAGCTTCCCATAAGTCCCGTAGACAATCTTCGCCTCCGGCAGCGTCACCCCGCTCTCCGTTTTGAAATTGTGGATGACGAACGAATGCTCCACCGGCTCCCCCTGCACCCGCAAGCCGCCATTGGGCGCGGCTATCGCGAAGGGACACAGCACCAGCAGACTCGAAATCAGCAGCTTCATCGATTGCCTCCAGGGAAACAAGCTCGCTTCAGCGCTCCTCGAGAAACTCCTCGAGAACGCTGCGGTATTTCTCAGGCTCCTCATACGCTGGCAGGTGCCCGCTCTCCTCGAAGAATACAATCTTCGCGCCCGGAATCGCATGCGCCATCCGCCACGCGTTGATCGGCGCAACATTCATGTCCCAGCGTCCCGTGATCACCAGCACCGGAAACCGAAAGCCCGCCACCGCCTGCGTCAGATCGAGCACCTCCGCCGACTGCCCCACCGCCTGCCCCACCCCCGGCTCGAATCCAAGATCGCCCATCTTCGCCATGTACGCATCCCGCTTCTCCGGCGAATAAAAAATCATCCGAAAATGATTCCGCAAGCCCGCCCGCGCTGCAGCATCCGAATCCTCGCCCAGCTTCTTCTCTGTCGCCGCATCCTCTTCTTCAATGTCGGGGAAAGTCTGCGGCAGCAGGTGCACCATCGTCTTGAACGAAGGCGGAGGCGAATCCGACAGCGCCAGCTTCGCCACATGCTCCGGATGCGCAGCCGCATACGCCATCACCAGAAACCCGCCGTACGAATCGCCCACCAGCGCGACCTTCTCAATCCCGAAGTGCGCCCGCACCGCCTCCAGATCGGCCACCTGCGCGTCCATCGTCTGCGCCGCGCCCGCCGCCACCTTCTGCGACGCCCCCGTCCCCCGCTGATCGTAGAGAATCGTCAGCCGATCCCGCCCCACCTGCTCCCACAGGTCGTTCATCATCATGTACGCATGCGA